>JBFZFJ010000445.1:0-14301 GCA_041306405.1 Verrucomicrobiales bacterium
CACTTCGCATCCGCTCGATACCAGTCACTTACGGCGCAATCCCCCAGAAATCCAGTTTTGCTCCGTCGCCAGTGTCTAGTTTTGAACCGTCTCTGTCTAGTTTTGCTCCGGCCCCGACACACGCGGATCACTCGACCGGCTGCGCGCGGGGGATGGCGCGGGGGATTTCGACTTCGGGAAGCTCTTGGAATTCCTCGACCGGATTCGCCCGCAGTGGCTTCACGAGAATCGCTTTAGGCGCGGGTGCGGGAGATTCCTCGATGACGGCGGCCTTCTGCGGAACGACCGTCATCTGGGCCTTGGTCGGCGGGCTTTTGCGCATGCGGATTTCCACCCGGCGGTTGGCGGATTGCTCCTCGGCGGTGCCGGTGATGATGAGCGGTTCATAACGGCCGAAGCCGCGGGTGATGATCTTGGAGCGGTCCATCCGCAGGGAGGTGACGAGGTAGTTTTTTACCGCTTCGGCGCGCTTGATCGAGAGGTTGAGGTTGAATTCGTCGCCGCCGACGAGGTCAGTGTGGCCCTCGATCCAGCAATAGAGACCGGGATTCCGGTCCATCAGCAGGCCGAGTTTCATCAGGCCGACTTTGGCGCTCTCGCGGAGTTCCGAGCTGTTGAATTCGAAAAGCAGGTCGCTGGGCAGCATGGTTTTCTTGCTGAGCAGGATGTTGGCGGGCAGATCGAGCAGGCTGTCGAGCGAGATCACGCCGTCGAGCGTGCCGTTCTCGACCTTGCCGTTGGCACCTCGTTTGATGAGGTCGTCGGTGAACTTCCCTATCTCATTATCGTCCACGAGGGCCGCGCCGGGATCCACGGTCATCTGGCCGATTTCCGCTGGCTTGATGTTGACCGGCTCGCGGCCGAGTTCGGGGAGATCGGCGTCCACTTCCAAGCCTGCGGAAATTTCGAGCGCGGTAGCCTCGGGATTTCCCGCTGCGGCCGGGTTTTTCATCTGCAGCGCATACTCGGCCTCGATGATCGCGGGCTTGATGTCGATTTGCTGATCCTTGGGCAGAATGTCCAACAACTCGACCTCGTCGAGCAAGGCCGCGCTGTCTTTGGGCGGCTGGATGACGTCTTCCGGCGGCAGCGATTTCTCCAGATCCATCGGCCGCACTTGCATCTGGCTGACATCGATCGGTTTGGTGCTGAGTTCGCGGGCCTGCTCGAATTTGAAGGCGATCTTCATCTGATCGAGCGCGAAGAACACGATCACGTGCAGGAGGATCGAGACCAGCATCGCCACCGCCGCCCACCAGCCAAGATGATCCGGGCCGGGCAAGCGATAAACCCTCCCGCCGCGCGATGCACTCCATGAATAGGCGTTTGCCACGGCGGGACTATACCCAGATCGAAAGGGCTGGCAATCACCAGAAAGCCTGTTTATTTTCGGTTTGGCATCTCTGTGCTGACTTTACAACAACCTCCCCAATTTATGGCTGCCAAGAAAACTGCGAAAACGACACCTGAATCCGCCCCGAAAAAAGCGGAAGCGACCCCCAAGCCCGCTGCGAAAAAAGCCGCCAAGAAGGCCGCTGTCAAAAAAGCCGATCCGGCCCCCGCCGCTGTGAAAGCTTCCGCTCCCGCCGCTGCGAAAAAGGCTCCCGCCAAAAAAGCCGCCGCGAAACCATCGCTCGACACGGTCGCCCGCGCCGCTTACCTCAACTACCGCAACCGCGTGGAAAAAGGCCTGCCCGGCGATTCCCACGGCGACTGGCTGGAAGCGGAGCGCCAACACGGCGAGCCGGGCTGATCGCCGGTTTTTTCCATCTGTTCCGGCTTGGACAAGCGGGTAAAACGCGATCACAGTCCCCCGCGTGAACCCCTGCTCATCTCTCGGCATCGGCCTGGCCGGCTTCGGAACCGTCGGTTCCGGCGTCTGGAACACCCTTCAGCGTAACGGCGAACTCATCACCGGACGCACCGGCGGAGACGTGACCTTGCACATCGCGAAAATCCTCGTCCGCGACCTCGCGAAAGTCCGCGCCACGACCGGGGAAGTCGCGGCCGAAATTTTCACCACCGACTGGCGCGCACTCGTCGCGGACCCGGCGGTGGACATCGTCGTCGAACTCATCGGCGGCACGACCGACGCGTTTGAAATCGTCGCCGCCGCCCTGCGCGCCAAGAAACCGGTGGTCACCGGCAACAAAGCCCTGCTCGCCGAGCGCGGAGTCGAGCTGTTCGCCATTTCCCGGGAAATGGACACGCCGATCCACTTCGAAGCAGCCGTCGCCGGCGGCATCCCGATCATCCGCACCGTGCAGGACTCGTTCATCGGCAATAGGATTCACTCCTTTTCCGGAATCATCAACGGCACTTCAAACTACATCCTCGGTCGCATGACCGACGCCGGGCTCACCTTCGAAGCCGCGCTCGGCGAGGCCCAAGCGCTCGGCTACGCGGAGGCCGATCCGGCGCTCGACGTGAACGGCTGGGACGCCGCTCACAAGGCGATTCTCCTCGCCACCCTCGCCTACGGATTTCCCATCGATCCGGCATCGATCCACGTCTCCGGCATCGAGCAAGTCCGCCCCGCCGACATCAATTTCGCCAAAAACCTCGGCTACGTCGTCAAGCTGCTCGCGGTCATCCGGGAGCATGCCGACGGCGCGGTTGAGCTTCGCATCCAGCCGTCATTCATCGCCCAAAGCCACATTCTCGCCTCCGTCCACGGCGTCTTCAATGCCGTCGCCGTGCATGGCGATGCCGCCGGTGAATCGCTTTTCTACGGTCGCGGCGCGGGTCAGGATCCTACCGCTTCGTCCGTCGTGGCGGACCTCGTGGAAGCCGCCCGCTCGCTGAAGCAGGTTTCCGGCCACCGCGGCTTCCTGCCATATCGCGAAAGCGGCCGGGTTCTGCCGGTGGGGGAAACCTCCACCGCGTATTACGTCCGTTTCGACGTCACCGACCGCCCCGGCGTGATCGCGGAAATCGCACGGGTGCTGGCGGACCAGCGCATCGGTATTTCCGGCACCCATTCGCCGGTGAATCCCGCGAATCCGGACGCCGCCTTCGTGGACATGGTTTTCCTGCTGCACACCTGCCCGTTCGGAAAACTCCAGGCCGCGCTGACCGAGATCGAGGCGCTCGACTGCATCAACAGCACGCCGGTCGTCTTCCGCATCGAGAATCTCGGCTAAATCCCGCCGGGAAATTTCACCGCGCCCCGTCAGCCGGAAAGCGGAAATGGCGCTGGATGCTGTAGTCGAAAAGGATGTTCTCCCATTTCACTCCGGCACCGATGTTGTGGACGACCCACATTTCATTCGCACGGTCGCCAGGCCCCGGAACGGCGATCCCGATGTGGGGTTCCGCGTTGCCGAGCGACCAGACGACGATGTCTCCCGGAAGATAGTCGGCCGCATTGCGGGACGGGGTGAGGGTTTGTCCCTTGTGTTCGAAGAAGCGCTGGAGGTTCGGAATCCGGCGATGGTCGATGTTTGTGTCAGGAGCCGACGCGTTCCAAAGCTGCGGATAAGTGCGGAAACTCTCGGTCATGTCCTCATGGACCAAAACCTGCAAATCCATGTCCATCGCGCGGTAGCAGCGGACCAGCACATCGGCGGCGACGCCTTTATTTGCTGGCACGTCACCGTTAGGATAGGCTATCTTGTAATAGGAGGGGTCGAAGGCGACGGCATCCCCGGAATGGGAAAGCGCCGCGGCGGCGAGGCCGTCGCCGAAGCTCTTGGAACTCTCCAGCGAGGGAATCAGCAAAGCGGCCTGATCCATCGAAGCGCCCACCTGGGCCGCCTTGAGAAAGGGAATCAGGGGCCGGCCAAACCAGAACCCCATGCCCAGAGCAATCGCGATGATCACCCAGCCGCCGAAGAAGTTGCGGCGCTTCGGCTTTTGAGGGCGCGGGCCAATGTACTCAATGGTGCTGTAAAATCCGGATTTCGAACGGGCCATGAATAAATTTGTTAAGGGGCTTGAACCAAATGCCCGGCCAAAAAGCCACCAAATTTAAGTTTTTTTTCACCTGTCGGAAATCGGAACTCATTTCGCGCCTCGACATGAAATCCCGGCCGCGTCCAGATTCCCGGCATGATGGTTTTTCGCAGCGCCCGGCCCTTGGTTTGGGGTGAATTGGATGTGTCCTTGTTCGGCTTGGAAAAGGATCTGCACGGCACCCCGCTCCAAGCGGCCGCGGCGTTTTCCATCGTCACCGACGAGCGGTATTTGTGGTTCATCGCCAACCACCGCAAGCCCGCGCTCGTCCACCCGAAAGCGCGCCCCGGTGCTTTCCAGGCGGAACTCTGGCGCTACGACGTCGCCGAGTTGTTCCTCGCGGACCCGGTCAGCGGGCGGTATTTCGAGTTCAACCTCGCGCCTAACGGAGCTTGGTGGTCCTGCGAGTTCACCGCTCCGCGGGTGCGGGCGGAGGAGACGGAAATCGCGATGCCCGAGGTCGCGACTTTCGCCGAAATGTCCGCCGACGGCTCGTGGCTCGCCGCCATGGCCATCCCTCTCGACCTGCTGCGCGCGCGGCTGGATTTCGGCCCGGAAACGCGACTCAACGTGACGATGATCCTCGAATCCCCGGCCCAGAAATTCGTCAGCGCCAGCGATCTGGGAGCCGGCGAGCCGGATTTCCATCAGCCGGAGCGGTTTTCGGAAATCCAGTTCGCGCCGTTGCCGATTTCATCCGCCGGACCGGTGGATTCCGGTTTGACATCGCCCTCGTTGGTGTAGCATCCGGGCCCATGAGCGCATCCATCATCCGCCGCTTGTCGGGCGATTTCATCCGCCTGACCGGTGGAGCGCTGATCCGTTGGATCTACCGCATCCAGCTGGTGCATCCCGAGCGCCTCCCGGCGACGGGCGGGGCGCTGTTACTGCCTAACCACATCACCTTCGCGGACGGCTTTTTCATCACCGCCGCCTGCCGGCGGCATGTCCGCTTCGTGATGGACGAGGCCTACGTGGCCAGGCGCTCGGTCCGCCTTTTCACCAGCATTTTCCAGACGGTGACGATCCGCGTGAACCAGCCGCGCGAGGCCATCCGCATCACCATCGAGGCGCTGCAAAGCGGCGATCTCGTCTGCCTGTTTCCGGAAGGCCAGCTCACCCGCACCGGCGCGCTCAACGAACTGAAGCGCGGCTGCGAACTGATCGCGAGAAAGGCCGGCCACCCGCTCATCCCGCTGTGGTGCGACGGCGCGTGGGGATCGGTTTTTTCCTTCGAGCGCGGGAGGTTTTTCGGCAAGCGCCCTTACCTGAAACGGCCGGGAATCATCGTGGCGCTGGGGCATCAGATCAGCCCGGAAACGGCGGATCTGGAAATCGTCCGGCAGGAAATGTTAGTTGCTTCCGCGGAGGCGGTTTCCAAGCGCTTCGAGTCGCCCCGCTGGGGCACGCGGCTGCCCCGGGGAAATGGTGCCGCGCTCGAAAACCTGCGCGATGCCGACGAAGCCGCGATCCGCCGGACGTGGGTCAACGGCTACCAGATCAGCCAGGTCAGCACCCTGCAATGGCGGCAGCCGTTTTCGATTTTGAACGACGACCCGGTGCCGGCGAGCCTGCCCGGCTTGCGGCTGGCGTTTCCCGAAATGGTCCATGCGGCGGTGAAAATCCACGAGTTCGTGCCCGGCAAACAATCCGCGACCTGGGTTGGCGGCGACCGCCTGCGCGAGGTGCTCGGCCACACCCAGCTATCAGGCGCGATCGTGTTTTACGACTTCGGCGAGCACGCCTTGGATCCGGTTTACCGGGCGGGCTTGCTGCATTGCCCCTGCCTCGCCGTCGATGGAATGGTGATCGCCATGTCGATGCCCGATCCGACGAAACCGTGGGCGGATAGCGAGCCGCAAGCCGGCCACAAACCCGGCACCTGGGGGAAACTCCTGCCCGGCTGGTATCTTCTCCCGTCGGAAGACGGTGGCTTGTGGGCGCACGGCCCGGCCGCCCCGGAAAACGGCCTCGAACTCCCGGCGGGCTCCTTCCTCGATGCGGAAGGTTTCCTCACGCGGCCGACCCCGAAAACCCGCCGCTGAGATTACTCGGGCAGGACGGTGACGATGGTCGGCGCGACCGAAAAGACACGGGCTGCCGTTTGCCGGACCTGCTCCGGCGTGAGCGCGTTGTAGGCGGCGGGCAGGCGGCGGTATTCGTCGGCGGGGTGGCCGAACAGCAGATCGAGCGCGACGTGGCGGGCAATGGATGACGGCGATTGCTGTTGGATGGCGAGACCGCTGAGGACGGTGGAACGGACGCGGTCAAACGCTTCGTCCGGGATGCCGTGAGTGGCGATCTTTTCGATTTCGATGAGGATTTCCCGCCGGGCGAGCTCGACCTGCGCGGGCGAGGTGGCGACGTAGAAGGTGAAGAGGCCGGCGTCGTAGCCGAGGAACTGGGTGGCTCCGACCTGATAGGCGAGGCCGAGCTCCTCGCGGATGCGGGTGAACAGCGGACCGGCCATGTCGCTGGCGTATTCCTGGATCATCGCCAGCGCGTGGCGGTCCGGGCCGCTGACGGTGGTGCCGGGGAAGCCGATGGTTAGAACGGCCTGCTTCTTCGGCAGGTGGCGGGTATGGTGCGCGCCGGGCGTGGATTGGCTGGCCGGTGCCGTCCAGCGTTCGCCTTGCGGAAGCGCGGAAAATTTCCCGGCGATGAGTTCAAGCGTCGCCGCCGGATCGAAATCCCCGGCGATGGCGAGAGTGACGTTAGACGCGTTGAAATGGCGTGAGTGATGGGCGCTGAGCGCGAGGCGGTCCAGCGCGGTCAGGCTTTCCAGCGAGCCGAGCGAATCGAGGCCGTAGCCGGCGCCGCCGAACGCCGCCTCGCGCAGGGCGCGGAACCCGGTGTGCAGCGGGTCTTGCAGGGCTTCCTCAAGAGCGGCGAGCTGGCTGGCTTTTTCCCGGCCGATCGCGTCGCCCGGAAGCGAGGGCGAGAGGATGACTTCGGCGAAAACACCGGCGATGGTCGCGAGATCCGGCGCGAGTCCGGCGGCTTGAACGAGCAGCGCGTTGTTGCCCGCGGTCGCGCCGATCGACGCGCCGAGCGATTCAAGGGTGACGGCGATTTCCTGCGCCGTGCGGGTGAGCGTGCCTTTAGAAAGCGTCGAGGCGAGAAGCTGGTTGAGGCCGTTAGTCTCCGGAGTTTCGGACGGAAGCCCGCCCCGCACGGCGGCTTGGAAATGGACGAGCGGGACGCGGTGGTCCGGGATGAGCGCGAGCGTGAGGCCGTTGTCCAAAACGTGGACTTGGAGTTCCTCGCGGACGCGGGCGGTTTTCGCGGTGCGGGCCGGAGCCGGGGCGTCGAGCGGATCGAGGATGGTGAGGCTGAGGCGGCTTTCCGTTAGCGTGGCGGCGGCGCGGCGGATGTCGGCCGCGGTGACCGCTTGGATCGCGGCGAGATAGCGGCGGGTGAAGTCGAGATCGCGTGCTTCGTGCCAGTTGGAGGCGAGGTCCGAGGCGCGGCCGGAGGCGGTGGTCAGGCTGCGGAACTGGCTGGCGGCGATCTGGCGTTTTGCCTTGGCGAGGTCGTCGTCCAGCTCGGCGGCGCCGATGGCGGCGACTTCGGATAGAATCGCCTCGATCAGGGCGTCGCGCTTGGCGGGTTCGGCATCGGCGGAAGCGCCTAGCAGTCCTTCGCGGCCGGGGCCGGTCCACGAGAACGCGGAAATTTCCAACGCCAGCTCGCGCTCCTCGCGCAGCTTGCGGTGAAGGACTGACGAGCGGCCGCGGCCGAGGATGGTGGCGAGCACGTCGAACGCGGGCGCGTCCGGGTGGTCGAGCGCCGGGGCCTTCCATGAGAGGGAAATCCGGCTGGTGGGGACGGCAAAGGTTTCGCGCGCGCGGCGCGGCCCGATCTGCGGCGCGTCACGCGCGACGAGCGGATCGCGACCGCCGCCGGGAAGGCAGCCGGCGGTGAGCTCGGCCGCCATTTTCCGCGCCTCGTCCGGATCGAAATCTCCGGAAATCACCGCGAAGCAACGGTCGGGCGTGTAGCGGGCGCGATGGTATTCGGTGAGGTCCTGATGGCGGATCGCATCAAACAGATGGCGATGGCCGATCACCGGATGGCGCCGCGGATCGTGGGCGAAGACCGTGGAGAATAACAGGCGTGAGGCGACGTTGTCCGGATCGTCGAGGCCCATGTCGATTTCCCGGCGGATGACGTCCTTTTCCTTCTCGAACTCGGATTCCGGCAGGGTGGGAAAGAAGACGAGATTGGTCAGGGTTTTGAGGAAAACAGGCAGCGAGGCGGCCGGCCCGTCGATGTAATAGACGGTGCGGTCGAAGCTGGTATAGGCGTTCCAATGGCCGCCAGCCGCCTGCACGGTGCCTGCCAGAGTGTCCGCGTCGAAGTCGCGGGTGCCTTTGAAAACCATGTGCTCGAGGAAGTGGGAGATCCCGGCGCCGAGGTGGGCGTCCTCGTGCATGCTGCCGGTGGCCACCCAGATTTGCGCGCTAACCACCGGTGCGGCCGGGTCCGGATCGAGAATCAGGGTGAGGCCGTTGGGAAGCGTCTCGACGGTGGCGGCGGTAGCGGGGTATTCCATGAAGTTCTGGCTTGGATGAAGGGGTGAATGACGTATAAGCAGCGGCAATGCAACGGTGGATCGTGATCGGTGTGGTAACAATGGCGCTGATGCTCGGCGGCGGAGTGTTTGCCTACTCGGCTTACAAACAGAACCGCCCGCATCCGATGTGGGTTCCGCTGCCGCTCAATCCCGCGTTGCCCGGCGAGAAGAGGCTGGAAATCGCCATGCGCCTGATGCAGGATGTCTGGAAAATCCTCGGGATCAAACCGCCGCCGCCGAAGGACGCCTTTTAGAGATGGCTGACGACCTGTGAGCGGTCGAAGCGGGCCTTGGGCATTTCCGCATACTTGTCATCCTCCGCGCGATAGCCCAAAGCGCAGGCCACGACGGTCGCGTAGCCGCTGCCTTCGAGGCCGAGCACGTGGTCATAGCCCGCCGCGCTGATGCCTTCCATCGGGCAGGCGTCAATTCCTAGCAGCGCCGCGGACGCCATCAGCTGGCCGAGGGCGATGTAAACCTGCCGGATGTTCCAGGCGTGGCGCGCCTCGTGGCTCATCGCCTGGGCGAATCCGCGGATCATCCCGTCGAGCGGCGCGACGGCTTCCGCGCTGCTGCCCTGCACCTCGCACATCCGCTTCATCCACGCGTCGATGTCGGTGGAATCCAGATCCGTGCGCGCCGTCAGGACGACGTAATGCGACGCCTCGGTGACCTGCGGCTGCTTCCACGACTCCGGTGATAGATTGGCGCGGACGCCGGGGTCCTGGACGACGATGAATTTCCATGGCTGGAGACCGAAGGAGGACGGCGTGAGGACGAGCGATTCCTCGATGGCATCCCAAGTCGTGGCGGGAATCTTGCGGGATGCGTCGAATTTTTTGGTGGCATAGCGCCAGCGGAGCGAGGCGAGAAGTTGGTCAGGGGAAATGGTCATGGCGGCGCTACTGTTGCCCATCAATGCCGAAAGGCAAGGCGACTGAGGAAAATCCCTTCAACGCCAGGCTGAAAACCAGGCCGTATTCGGTTTGAATGCGGTTATCCACCACGGTCACGCCGAACCCGGCGACCCAGTTCCCCAAGTCACGGTTGAGGGCGTATTGCTGATAGGTGAGCGTCCCGTCGTCGAGCTCGTAGAGATGGTTCGTGCCAAAGCCCCAGCGGGAGTTCAGGGAAGTAAAGGACTCCAATGTCACCTGGTTGGAGTCCGTTAGAATCGGGTGCGAGCTCAACTGCCGGTAGCCGAGCGAGAACTTGAAATCCGGCGCGGGCATGAAGCGCAGCTTGGAGGTGAATTCATTGAATCCCGGCCCCCCGACGACGATGGGAAACTGGGTGGTGACGTTGAGCGCCATCCATGGTACCGGCTGCCAGGTGAGATCGTTGTAGAGGTTCGAGAAATCCCGCTGCTCCTCGGGGTCCTCGAGGAAGCCGTCGATGTAAGTGTCCAAAAACAGCCACTCGAAGGCCTGATTGTCGCGCTTGGTCAGCAGCCGGTTGCGCGCGCCCATGCGGACCACGTTCCAGCTCTGGATGTCGTCGATCGCCGAAAACCGCACCGGATCCAAGGGCCGCGGGCGGGTGGTCGGGGTGAGCCGGTCCACGTTCGGGCTGTTGAGGTCGAAATCATCGGTGGAAACAAACGACCAGGCGGCATACGGCTGAAGAACATGCTTGAGGCCGTCCAGCCCCAGCCGGCGATTTTGATAGGCACCCAGATCCTTGGAGAACTTCACCGACGTTTCCGCGCCCATGTGGAGGGTCGTCCGGTCCAGATCGCCGAGCTCCCAGTTCGCCGCGGCATACCGCGTATAACCCAGACCGGCCTGGGGGGTGACGTTCAGGAAGTTGCCGAAGGTCATCGGCATCGACAGCTCCTGATAGGTATTGAAGCGGGCGTAGCTCGAATCCGTCAACTGGGTGCGGATGTCGTCCCGTTTCGGATCGCCGACCGGCAGGGCGAGGAGCTTTTCGGCAAGCTGCCGCTCGTAGCCGCTGAGCTGGCCGAGCAGCGCCTGGGCCGCGGGATCGCCGGCGGCCAGGTCCATCAACGGATTGAAAATCGTCCCGTCCGCCAGATCCGCCGCTTTTTCCCCCATGTAGCCGAGCGACGTCTTGCCCTCGTGCAGCAGCGGCAGCCCGAACCGCGGGCCCCGCGCCTGGTCGAAGGAAATTTCCGGCAGCCGGCTGTCCGCCCGATAGAAATCATTGACCTGGTAGCGCGTGAACAGCGACAGCAACGAGTCCTCGTCCCGCCGGTAAATTCCGAGCGTGTTGTCCGGCGCGTAGTTGGTCCGGTATTGGTCGAGGTCGAAATCCTCGAGGTAATATTGGTCACTCAGCAGCGTGATGTTGGATTCGATCCGCCAGTCCGCGTCGTCCGGGAAATCCAGCTTGCGGCGATGCTTCAACTCCACGCTGTAGCGATCGCTGCTCACCTCGCCGCGCGGGAGTCCGGTGGTGCTGGTTTCAGGCGCGACGTCATTAAGATAATAAAAACTCAGCCCGCTGATTTCGTCCTGGTTGGGCACCCGCGTATCGACCAAATCGACCCCCGCCGCCACGCCGCGTTTGCCGCGGATGTCGAGATGCCAGCGGGAAAGCAGCCAGGCGTCCTCGTTTTCCCCGGTTTTCTCGTTGTACTTTCCGCCCAGCATCATGCCGTAAGTGTTGAGCAGGAAAGGTCCCCAGCTGGACCGCGAGCCCGGGATGAAATGGTAGCCGAGCTCGGCGTTGAGCGGCTGGCTCAGGTAGGGCAGCCAGAAAACCGGCAGGTCGCCCGCGTAGAGCCGCAGGTTTTTGAAAACGATCTTTTCCTCCGGATAGATCGTGATTTTCCTGGCGCGCACCCAGAAATTCGGGTCCTCCGAGTCGTCCGTGGTGATGCCGGCATCCTCGCCCACGAAAACCTTCTTGCCGTCCCGGTCCTCGGCGGTGAATTTCCCCGCTTCCAACAGAATCGGATCCAGCCCGGCCCGCAGCCCGCGGGTGTCCATGAACTTCTTCTCGTAATAATACACCGCCCGGTCGCCGCGCTGCAGGATGCTTCCCTGATAGATGCTAACGTTCCCCAGCAGCGTCGCGGACTTGGCCTTGAGGTCCACCACCGCGCTGTCCGCGAAGGCCTCCATCCCGTTGTCGCCGGTGATCTTGATTCCCGGGCCTTTGTAATGCAGTCCGACGTCCTTCCCTCCCTCGATCGGCCCGCCGCCGTAGTTGCTGATTTGCAGGCTCTTCGGCATCGCGAAAGTATCCGCCCCCGGCATGCCGAACGGGATTTCCGGCTCGGGCACCGGCGTGATCAAATCCACCGCCGGCGCGCTCAAAGCCGCCTCCGGAAGGACTTGCTCCTCCTGGGCCCAAAGCGGCACGAACAGCAGCGGGGAAATGATCCATGCACCAAGTTTCAGCATCGGCGTGATAAGAGAACTCCCGGCCCGTGAAGTAAAGGGCGAAAGCCCGCCCGCGTGCTGCGATAAAATCCCCTTTCGCCGCTTGGATTTCATGCCAATATTCGGCCATGCAACCGATCCAACGCACCGCCATCATCGGAGTGACCGGGTTCGTCGGCCGCGGACTGCCCGCCCTGCTCGCGGAAATGGGCGTCGCCACCACCGGCGTCAGCCGCTCCGGAAAGGGCGCGCTCCCCGGCATCGACCGCTGGCAGACCCCCGAAACCCTCGACTTTTCCGGCCACCAGGCCGTCATCAACCTCGCTGGCGAACCCATCGACCGGCGGTGGAACGACAAAAACCGCCGCCTCTTCCGAGAAAGCCGCGTCGGCCTGACCCGCGGCGTCGTGGCCGCCATCGCGAGACTCCCCGCCGACGAGCGGCCCAAAGTCCTCGTCAACGCCTCCGCCGTCGGCATCTACGGCGACCGCGGCGATGAAATCCTCACCGAAACCTCCCGCCGCGGCACCGGTTATCTCGCGGATCTTTGCCACGACTGGGAGCACGCAGCGCAGGATGCCGAGTCGCTCGGCGTCAGCGTCATCCGCCAGCGGACCGGCATCGTCTTGGGGAAAAACGGCGCGGCTTTTGTAAAACTCCTCTCCGTTTTCAAACTCGGCATCGGCGGCCGGCTCGGCTCCGGCACGCAATGGATGCCTTGGATCCACCTCGCCGACCACCGCGCCGCCATCGTCCACGCCCTCCTCTCGGAAACCCTCGCCGGCCCGCTCAACCTCACCGCGCCCCATCCCGAGCGGAACCGCGACTTCACCCGCAAGTTCGCCGCCGCCTTGCATCGCCCCGCCATTCTCCCGTCACCCGCCTTCGCCCTCAGGCTCGCGCTCGGCGAGTTCAGCAGTGCTCTGTTAGCCAGCCAGCGCGCCCTGCCCGCCGCCCTCGAAGCCGACGGCTTCCATTTCCGCTTCCCCACCTTGGAGCAAGCGCTGGCGGATCTCATCTGACCATCGAATCCCGGATCACGCTGGCCGCCACATCGATTTGAAAAGGCCCGTCCAAGACCGGAGCCGACGGCGGCGGCAGCTTGGCTTCCAGCGGAAATCCCGCCGCCTCCCACTCCCGCAGCCCGCCGCGGAAATCGGCGACGTTGGAATAGCCCGCCGCGACGAGTTTCGCCGCCGCGTCTTCGGAATCCAGCGAAGGCGCGCCCTCGCCATAGACGATGATCGGCGCGTCCGGAGAGGGAGCCAGCTCGCGGATTTTGTCGAGAAACGCGGTCTCGTAAGTGCAGGCGTTCACCGCCCCGGCGAGGCGGCGGACGGCGAAATGCTCCTCCGGCAGCACATGCACCAGCAGCGGCGGCGGATTGGCTGATAGGGAATCACGGAGCTCGGGGGCGGTCAGTGATTTCATCGGTTGAATGAAGCACATTACGAATTCCGCTGCCAGTTGAATCTCCGTTCCGCCTCCGCCACATCGCTCGTCAACGCGCTCGAGGCGACCTCTTCAAGTCTCGCAGGCTCCAAAGCACGCCGCAGCGGCGGCCGCATCACCGCGCATCTTCCCGGAATTCTTTAATCTGTCTGGGATTTTGTATAGGATGAGCCCGTTCGCCCCCGCGGCAAATCCGCTCTTGCGTCGAGGGCATCGGAATTTCATGGTCCGTGCACCGTCATGAATGTTTCACCCAATAACACGCGTCGTCAGTTCCTGAAGTCATCCCTTGGCACCGCGGGCGCGCTATTCGCCGGGCCACAAATTATCCGGGCTGAAACGCTGGGAAACGCGTCCAAGGCTGCCGCGAATTCGCGGATCGGCATGGGGTTCATCGGCATGGGCCTGATTTCCGACGGCCACGTGCGGTCGTTTCCCGGCATGAAAAACGTCCAGCCTATCGCGGTGTGCGATCTGAAGGACGGGCAATTGAAGAAAGCCGTCGGCGTGCTGAAGGAGAAAGGATTCGAAGACATCTTCGCGACCTCGCGCTTCGAGGAAGTGCTCGCCCGGACCGACATTGACGCCGTGTGCGTCACCACTCCGGACCACTGGCATGCGGCGATCGCGCTGGCGGCGATGAAGGCGGGCAAGGATGTGTATGTGGAGAAGCCGATGACCTTGACGATCGAGGAGGGCAAGGCGCTGGTGGCGGCAGAGAAGAAATACGGTCGCATTCTGCAGGTGGGCAGCCAGCAGCGGTCGTCGATCCACTTCCGGATCGCCGCCAATCTGGTGCGCAACGGGATCATCGGCGAGATCAAGGAGATCTACTGCCAGCTTGGCGAGTTTCCGCAACCTCCGGAGAAGGAGCAGATCGTTCCCGTGCCCGAGGGTTTCGACTATGACCGCTGGCTGGGACCCACGCCGTTCTTCGAGCATTCGGAAAACCGGGTGAAGGGGACTTAT
>JBFZFJ010000446.1:0-7687 GCA_041306405.1 Verrucomicrobiales bacterium
GTCCGGCGACAACACTTTCACCGGCTCGGTCACGCTCGCGGGCGGCACACTGGCGGCGGCCGGCGCAGAGTCCAGCCAGACGCTGAAGTCGATCACCAGCCTGACGGTCGCCGGCGGGGCCACCCTGCTTCTGGCCGCCGGCGACCAGGTGAGCGATGCCGCTTTGATCACGCTCTCGGGCGGCACCATCCGGCGCGCCCCGGGCGTCAGCGAAGTCTTCGGGGATTTGAATCTGACCGCCAACTCGACGCTCGACTTCGGCAGCGGGACAGCGGGACACCTGACTTTCGGAACTTATGAAGCGGACGGGGCTCCGACCGCGTCGCTCACCTTGGCCAATTTCTTTAGCGGCAACACGCTGATTTTGGGCAGCAACTTGAGCGCCTACCTGACTCCCGGCACCTACCACACCAACAGCTTCAGCAACAGCTACTTCACGATCAACAGCATATCGGGCGGCTTCACGGCGAGCATGGACGGAAGCAACTTCACCATCACCGCGATCCCCGAACCACAGGCAGTCCTCGCCGCAGCCGCCATGCTTGCATGGTTCGCATCATCCGCACTCCGGCGTATGCCGGGATTGCGCTGACCGAAGGCGACGCGCCCGAAAGCGGCCTTGGCCCCCCGGGCAACCGGTGTATAGTGGCCGCTACCTTCATGCCGCAGTCACGCGTCCTTTTTGGGAAGAAGATCGTCCCGCACCACATGCTCAATTACGCGGAGCAGGTGTATGATATTCTGGTCGGTGAGATCGAATTGAGGCGCTGGAAAGTCAACGAGCGCCTTCCGGGGGTGATCAATCTCGCCAAGGAACTCAACTTTGGGACCAAAACCATTCAGACTGCTTACGACCGGCTGAAAGCCGACGGCTACGTGCGCACGCTCGGTTACCGCGGCACGTTCCTCAAGTCCACCCACCCGCGATCGAAAAAGAAAACGTCGCCGAAAATCGGTGTCCTTGTCTCCCCCGAGCAAACCGGCGACCCCCTTATACTTTGGTATGAGCACGTCATCCTTCTCGGCGCGCATCGCAAAGACATGGTTACTGAAGTCAAAGTTCAACCGGCCAGCATCGATCCGCGTCAAGCCAACCGAACCGGGGCACTCTTCGGCCGCGGCTGCGCCGGCATCATCTCTCTCACCCCATTCCCGCCCGCTCGCCGTTACGGCGATTCGCCCGACGATCTGCCACTTGTCTTTCTGGTCCCGCCATACGAATCCTGCGCCCCCAAAGTCAGCGCCGATGTACGCGAGGCCTACTATGACCTGACCTGCCGCGTTATCCGTGCCGGACACCAAAACATCGTCTTCTCCGAGGACAGCATCGAGCCCGATCCCCGGCAAACCGAAATGCACCGCAAAGGGTTCCTCGACGCCATGCAGGAGCACGGGCTGCGCGTCGAGTGGAAAGCCCATAAGACATCCCTGAAGGTGGTCAATACCGACCGGGGAAGTGTTGGGCAGCATCTCCGTGAGCTCACGGCTCTGGACCGCAACAAGCGCCCCACCGCTGTCGTAGCCGGCTCACTCGGGCGCGCCATGGCGCTCGTTCGCGTCGGGCCGTCCGAAAAAATCGATATCCCGGGTGATCTCAGCGTTGTCTCCATCGGGTCGGACGAGTGCAGCGGCAAAAAAATCACAGGCATGCTTCCGGACTTTGATCACATGGTGGACACCTGCCTAGCCATGCTTGAACGGCAAAACAAGCAGGGCCGTTCGGACTACACCGGGGTCGACGTCCGAATGCATTTCGTCCCAGGCCAGACGTTGCGCGACCTCGGAGGTCGGCGCCCCCGCCGTGACGCCGACCCGGCCCTTAACCACGATGCGCAAACCTTGTCACGGGTCGCCCACTACCGCGGACGTTAGAGGCTTTAGGTAAAGCATATCATCGATGGCGCAAGGTGGGGGGCGTGTCATGTTGATGGCTCCCCTCCATCCCCCGTGCCCCTTCCGCCTCCCCCGAATAACCGCGGCTTCACCCTCGTCGAGCTTCTTGTTGTCTTGGCGATTATCACGCTGCTCGCCGCGTTAGCCGCCCCGGCCGTCAACTCCGCCCTGCGCTCCTCGCGCACCGGCGCCTCCCTGGCCAATCTCCGCCAGTGCCACCTTCTTGTGCAGGGCTACGTGGCTGACAACGGATTCTACCCGCCCGCCGTCGTTGGTTGGAGTTCCCCACCGCCTGTACCCAAAGCTTTTCCCGACCAAGGAGGCACCGTTTATTGGCGGCGCTTGGCTTGGAACACCGCGAATCCCTCGACCAACTGGTATAACCCCTCGGCCATGTCCGGCTCCTACCGGAAAGCCATGTGGTGCCCGGTCATGGTCTCCAAGTACGGCTCGGTCGACTACTCCGAGGGACACGGCAGCTATGCCCTGCACAAGTATTTTCACCTCTGGAGCGGGCGCCCCCTCCGCCGGCCAGCCGCCTTGGTCGGGAAAGGCCGGGAAGTCCCCTACCTCTTTGCCGGCGCAGTCAACACAAACAGCGCACCCCAGATCGGAACCGGTCCCTACCTGGAAAGCTCAAAACACCCGGTGGCCGGTGACCCATGGTTCAGCCTGGCCTACGAATACGGCGGATCTGGGGACAAAGCCCTCGGACTCTATATCGACGGCGGGGCCAAAGTACTCAACCGCGAGGATGCCGTGGCTTTCGACAGCAAAATTCGCGACGGCAACAACCTTCCTTGACTCCCCCCGCCATGACACCTCGAAAAAACCGCTTGCCAAACACCCGCGGTGTGTAGAGTGTATAGATAGTCGTAGGCAAATTTTTAAAACCAACAATCCCTCCAACTATGAAGAACAACATCCTCACAACAGCAGCACTACTCGGCCTTATGGCCACATCTCCGGCCCAGACAGTCCTCATCGACTTCGGTAACACCACCACATTCCGTGGCGTCACCTCGCCGGGCAACTGGAACAGCATGGCTTTTGGCTTCGCTGCCAATCTTGTCGACTCGAACGGCAATGTTACCACCATCGACTGGGCACCGAATGGATTCGGAGGCACCGACAGTTTCAACAGTATCGTGGGCCCCACAAGCAATCCTCCTTCCGATGGCGAAATCTTGGCTGCACAAAACAAGCTCAGTGCATCGCTCGGACCTCTCGCCTTGGGCCAAGCTGCGATCGACTTCTTTCAGTCCAACAATGGCGCAACCGGGGTGGGAAGATTCCAACTCCAGCAGGTCACTGCAGGGCAATCCTACAATCTCACCTTTTACGGCACCAAGCAGTATGTCTCAGCAGGTAACGAACAAACGCGGTACAGCGTCTTCGACGATAGTCTCTACACCAGTTTGCTCGGCACCGGCTCGTTGACCACAGGCACAACTGGCGACGGCGGCAACGGCAACAGTGTTCTCACTCTGGAAAATCTTGTCGGCCCCTCGAATGCCAACAACATATTTTATGTCCAGTGGGAAGGCGTGAACGATAGCACCATGGGGTATATCAACTCGATGTCCATCGAAGCTGTCCCTGAACCCTCGACCTACGCGCTGCTAGCCGTGGCAGGCGCGGCTTTCGCCGGCTACCGACTCCGCCGTCGCGCCCGCTAGCGCGGGTCCATAGGGAAGTGGCACACTGCTCGCCTCACCCAGCAGAGCATGGCCGCAGCGCTTCGAACGGCATGAGCATCCCTCGGGCTCTGCTTATCCTCATCGCCTTGTCCACCGCCTGCTGCCACCCACCGCAAACTGGCGGACCAGTTGAAGGAAGCACACCCTTCTCGTGGGTAACCTACGAAGCAGAAATGGGAGACACCAGCGGCGCAGTGTGCGGCCCCTCCTGGGACTACCTGACACCGGAAGCCGAAGCCTCGGGGCGCAGCTACGTGCGGCTGAACAAAAGCGGCGATTATCTGGAGTTCGAGGCGCGAAAACCTGCGGACGCCATCGTGCTCCGCTACTGCATTCCGGATGCTGCGCAGGGCGGCGGACGCAACATAGTCATCGAGTTACTAATCAACGGAGAGCATCGCGCAAAAATCCCCCTTACCTCCCGCTACACTTGGGTCTACGGGGATTTCCCGTGGTCGAATGATCCTTCCCTCGGCAAAGCCCATCACTTTTTCGATGAGGCGCAGGCCGTAGTCGGAGACATCCGTGAGGGCGACTTGGTTCGCCTCCAAGCCGGCCAAATCGGGGCGTCCGACTTCGTGCTCTTGGACTTCATCGAACTGGAGGTGGTGCCGCCAGCGATACCACAACCGCACGATAGCCTGTCCCTGACCGACTTCGGCGCGAGGCCTGACGACGAGACCGACGATTCCACCGCTTTTGCGGCATGCATTGAAGCGGCGAAGCTGAGCCGAGCCAGCGTCTGGATACCGGAAGGCGAGTTCCGTCTCAACGGTCCGCGCTTGAAGTTGGGTGGTCTACGTATTCAAGGGGCCGGAATGTGGCGCTCTAAGCTCCAAGGACCCGGCACCATGTTCGACGGCACCGGCGAACCACTCCATGTCGCAGACCTCGCGATTTTTGGTACCGTCGACCGGCGCATAGACAATATCGCAGAAAACGCGTTCCAGGGTAATTTTGGGGACGGCTCGACCTTCCGACGCATCTGGCTCGAACATCACAAATGCGGGTTCTGGACGACCTACGGCACAAGGAATCTCGTGCTGAGCGAAAGTCGCATCCGCAACCTCATGGCCGACGGGGTAAACTTCTGCGACGGCACGAGCTACTCGACCGTGGATCGTTGCCACCTGCGCAATACGGGCGACGATGCCTTGGCCACTTGGTCCCCCACCACCCCGGATGCCGCCGGTCAGCCGAGCACCGGCAACACCTTCATCGGAAATCGCATCCAATTCCCTTGGCTGGCTAACGGCTTGGCCGTCTACGGCGGCAAGGACCACCGCATCATCGGCAATCATGTCGAAGGCGGTGTCTTCTCGGGAGGCGGCTTGCTCCTCAGCTCGGGGTTCAACGCCATCCCCTTTAGCGGGACTATCCGTGCGGAGAAGAACACCTTCAAAGACACCGGCGGCGACTGCTACATCGGGCAGGCCATCGGCTCGCTCTGGATCTACGCGCATCATTCCGACATCGAAATTCCGCTGGAGATTGACGGGTTGACCATCGAGCAGGCCCGCGCCGACGCCATTACCGTGCACGGACCGAAAACCGCCAAGAACATCCGCTTGTCCAATGTCGCCATCAGCGGGGCGGCCGGCCACGTCATCCGCATCAGCCCCGAGACCCCGGGCCGCATGGAAGTAAAAACCCTGCGCGCAGACAACTACCGCGGCAAAGTGGTCGAAAACCAGAGCCCGGAAAAGTTTCAAGTCATCCTCAGACAGTGAATCCAGCCCAGTAAGCGATTCAGAAGCTGGTCGCTCGTGCCGGGAACCGCCACCGTGGCCCGAAAATTGCATGCTGGCGGACTCCAAGGACGGGCCAGTTCCGGTTTTCTTTAGGTAAAGCTGCAGCAGTTCGTGCGCGGCACCTTTCCCGTGCCAGACTGTGCATCAGATGTCCTCCCGCCCCTCGGGTCCGCATTACCGGACCGCACCGCAAGACAGGGTCCCTCTTTCGCAAAAGGCGCTTTATTCGGCGGCCACCGTGGCTCTCATCCCTGGCAACCAGATCATCGATCGCATTGCACTTGTCGTCCTCAACACCAGTCTGGCGGTCAATCCGACCCTCGTCGGTGTGGCCATGGCGATCTTCCGCATCTGGGATGCATTCACCGATCCGTTTATGGGAACCATCTCGGACAACTACCGCTCGCGCTGGGGGCGGCGGAGGCCGTTTATCGCTGTGGGGGCTGTCCTGTGCGCGATCACTTTCCCGCTCATCTGGTTCCTCTCTCCCTCATGGAGTCAGGCGCACATCTTTCTCTGGTTCGTCGGAGCAGGCCTGGCCTACTACACCGCTCTGACTATCTACTCCGTCCCCTACTGGAGCATCGCGGCGGAGATAACGCCAGACACGCACGAACGCACACGGGTCATTGCTTTCCGTGCGGTGTTCATCAATATCGTGACCATATCAATGGGATGGTTGATGTGGTTCATCACCCTCAAACACTTCGATTCCATGCTGCAGGGAACCCAGTGGCTGGCCGTCATCACTTCCGCCCTGTTCCTGACCTTCGGTTTGGTCCCTATGCTTTACGTCAAGGAACCCTTTTATGCACAGGCGTCCAAGCAGGCGAAAATTTCCCTCTGGGGCAGCCTCAAAGACACGCTGACCAACCGCATCTTTCTCGCCCTCGTGGGCATGATGCTCCTTATGACCATCGGCATGCAAACCGTGGGTACACTCGGATTTTACGTCAGCACTTATTACGTGTTCGGCGGGGACAAAACAGCGGCTGGGCTTGTTGCCGGGTACGCTGGAACAGCCATGATGATCACGTCCATTGTGACCATCCCGATCTTCACTTGGCTGGACCGCACTTACGGCAAGATCACCGCCTTGGTTGTTTGCGGCCTGGCCTTCCTCTTCGCAACCTTCTCACAATGGTTTCTCGTCACCCCCGCGCATCCCTACTGGCAGATCATCAGTGCCGCCTTGATCGGACCGGCCGTGACCGGCGTCTGGATCATCCTGCCGTCCATGCAGACCGACGTCATCGACTATGACGAACTCCAGACCGGGTGCCGCCGCGAAGGCAGCTACACCGCAATACTCGGGTGGATCCAGAAACTGGGCTTTGCCCTTGCTGTGCTGCTGGCCGGCATCATCCTTGATGTCTCCGGCTTCGATGTGAACCTCGAGGCTGCACAAACCGACGAGACGCTCTTCAGAATGCGCGCCCTCTTCGTCTTCTTCCCCATCGTAATGGCAACAGGCATGCTTCTTCTCGTGCGCTTTTACCCCCTTGACGAGCGGCGCTGCCACGAGATCCGCGAAAAACTCGAAGCCCGGCGCGGCGCCATCCATGCCGAGTAAGTCGTCACCATAAGAGCGAGCGGGAATCGATCCGGGCTTGGCGGCGAACCGGCTCAACCCGGCCACATGAGCAGCAGTTTTTATCGACGATAAACTGGCCACACCAATCGGGAGTTTAAATGGCTGGTTTTCCGCGGTTGATAGGATTCTTCACAGCCCTTCTAACCCCTCGGCCTTACAGATGTTAAGCCGAAACACCGCTTTCCAAGCCCTTCACAGTCCTGCCCACTTTTCAGCTCTGGGATGACAAAACACGCGTGCCATTTGGCAGCGCTTTTCCCGACAATCCCGCACCGGGTTCGCGTGGCTTGACGGGGCGAGACGCATTCGGAACCCTTGATTTATTTGGGAAATGCCATTGCTTTTAATGGTGTCGCCACAAACAAGCGCGCCACGATAGCGGGCGACAACCGTTTCAAGTGCTGCGGCGGCAGCAGCTTGGCCTGCAACCGGAGCAGGGTCCCGTGTTTCGAAGACAATCTCAAATGGACGCGGTTCGATCTCTCAGGCCGACAAGATTCCCTTACAGCACTCGCTAATGATGCAAAGCAAGATACCCATACAGCGCCAAAATTATCTTGCGCCGCTAATTTTCCGGTCCCGAGCCAAAACGCGCAATTTCCACATCCGGGCCGCGGACACGATCAAGCGATCGGCAGCATCACGAGGAAAACGCTCAGGCCATCGCCCCACTTCAGCAGCCACCCCCGTCGCAAGCCGCGGTCCATGCGCTGGACCCTCTTCGGGTGCCCTCTCTCCCTTCTTCCCCC
>JBFZFJ010000447.1:0-2709 GCA_041306405.1 Verrucomicrobiales bacterium
CATCCGTCGTCAGTTCTCCATACCCAATCCACACGACCCTCGCTGCAATCAAAACCTTCAAAGTCCGCTTCAGGTATCTGCTCGAAATAGGGCCAGAAGTCGAAAGGAGCATCCTCGTCGCCACTGACTTTTTGCATCGACGCACCAAAGGTGTAAGCGTGGTCCATAGCGCCATATGAAGATACTGGCGGGTGCGTAGCATAGCGGTCATAGCATAGCAGACTATGACTACTATGAATGACGGTATTATGAAATCTGATGTGCGTGGGCGTCTCCACTATTCCAAGGAACAGAAATCCGCCCTGGTAAAAGCCTTCGAGTCCAGTGGCCTGAGCGGGCCTCGCTTCGCCGCACTCCACGGAGTGAAGTATCAGACCCTAGCCAACTGGATCCAAAAGCGCAAACGCACAACAGCGTTAGGCCCTCCCGGTTTGCCGTGTCCCGCGTTCCTGTCACTGATCCCTGCGGAACTTGAAGCCGTCGGCGACTGCCGCGCTATGGAAGTGTTGCTTCCGGGTGGAGCGAAATTTGTCATCACGGCACCCGAGCAGGTTCAACTTGCCGCCTCCTTGATCCGGGCACTCGAAAACCCACGGACATGCTGAGTTTTTCCGGCAGTCTGAAGGTCTTCGTGGCCGTCGAACCCTGCGACATGCGTCGCAGCTTCAACGGCCTCCATGACGCGGTGAGCACGCGGCTGATGGAAGATCCCAGGAGTGGCTCCATCTACGCTTTCACCAATAAACGCCGCACCTTGCTCAAAATACTCTACTGGGATGGAAGCGGACTCTGGGTTTTAGCGAAACGATTGGAGAGGGGTACGTTCTCCTGGCCCAAGGCCGCCGATGTGAAAGACGGAAAGCTGCGTCTCAACTCCACGGCGCTCGCGCTCTTGCTCGATGGCATCGACATGCGGGACGGTTGCCAACGTCCGTGGTATGAGGTTCGGTGAAAAACCGCATGATTCCAATAAGTTGGCACGTGTTGTGCTACTATATCAATAGTATATGAACGAAGAGGAAAGACAACAGTTGCTGGATCTGGTCGCCCGCCAGGCCGCTGAAATTGTTGTTTTGAAACAGACCATCGACGCGCTCTGCCGCCGGATCTTCGGCACAACCAGCGAAAAGATCGATTCCGCCCAACTCGAACTCATGCTCGGGGGCGACCTCGCAAAAAAAGCCCCCGCCGCCGTTCCCGCAGACCCAGGACCGGCGGCTGAGATCCCAACTCATAAGAAAGCTGCCAAAAAGACCCGTGCCCCTCGCATCCCTGAACATCTGCCTGTCGTAAGGCAGGAACTCGATCCGCCCGAAGTAATGCTCCATCCCGACGACTTCCGCCGCATTGGCGAGGAAGTGCGCGAGCAACTCCATTTCAAACCCGCCGAGTTCATCCGCATCCAGCTCGTACGCGGCAAATACGTTCGCAAAAACGACCCCGCCGCCAAGCCGTTCATCAATCCGCTGCCGCCGTGCCTTCAAGAGCGCTGCATCGCCACTCCCGGCCTCATCGCCGAAGTGGTCGACAACCGTTTCGTCTGCCATCTGCCCTACTACCGCCAGCAGGAAATGTTCGCCCGTATGGGAGTCAATCTTCACCGCAAGACTCTTTGCGATTGGGCGCTGCTCGCTTCGGACTGGCTGTCGATCATTTACCGCGAAATCCAATACGAACATTGGCGTGCACTTTACCGGCAGATTGACGAAACCCCCATCGATTACCTCGAACCAGGCAGCGGCAAAGCCCAGACAGGCTACCTCTGGGTGTCCAATATACCGGGCGGAAGCGTGCTCTATCACTGGCGCGACGGGCGAGACGGCGGCGCCATCACCGAGCTGTTCGGCGAGAACATGCCCGGGGACGTTGGCACCGATCCACTCGTGCGTATCATTCAATGCGATGGTTACAGCGCATACTCTGCGTGGGTGAAGGACAAGGCCTGGGTCAAACTCATGGGTTGTCATGCCCATGTCCGACGGAAGTTTTTCGAAGCCAGCAATCAATCGCCCCGGCTCATCGGCTGGATCCTGCGCCAAATCGGTCACCTCTATCACATTGAGACACAACTTCGGGAGGCCAAAGCCGGCCCCGCCTTGCGTGAAGCCACCCGCGCCGCCCAGAGTCGTCCGATCCATCGCAGGCTCAAGAAACTGTTCGATCTTCTCGCTGTGCGCCGGGCGATCCTTCCCAAGAGCCAGTTCGGCAAGGCCATCAGCTATGCGCTCAACCAATGGCAACGCCTCGAAGTCTATCTGACCGACGGCAGGGTCCAAATAGACAATAACGAAGTCGAGAACGCCATTCGCCCGACAAAGCTTGGTGCGCGCAACTGGATGTTCATAGGCGTCGAATCCGCCGGCCAGAAGTCCGCGATCCTCTATACCATTGTGGAAAACTGCCGCCGCCTGGGAATCAACCCCAAGGAATACATTGAGGACGCACTCACCCGGTTGCCTGCCATGAAAGCCAACGAGGCCGCTAGTATCACCCCAGCCAACTGGCTGCGGGATCGCAGTGGCAAATCGGCCCGTATGGCTGCCTGATAGCGTAGCGGTCATCGATGCCGCCAATATGACCGCTATGTAACTACCGGCGCAAATACCTATGCAAGGCGCTTGGGACTACGCTTACCTTTTCGAGGCTGAATCTCCTTGACTGGATGATTCCGAATAAGAGGGATTGTAACCTTCAGGATTACAGATATGG
>JBFZFJ010000448.1:0-3220 GCA_041306405.1 Verrucomicrobiales bacterium
ATTCTCATCGGCGCGCGGGCTTCAAGCCGGGAATGAGGTGTTCGCGGGAATCCATGGATCACGGGGTTTTCGGCGGCAACAGGCTGCCGTCGGTTTCACCGCCGGGCTGTGGCAGGGTGGGCTCGGCGAAGTCCACGGGACCGTTGAAGAACCAGAAGCCGCGCTTGCGGGTGTTTTCAAAGGCGAGGGCCTTTTCATGGCCGGTCGGCAGTTCTTTCAGATCCTTTTCACGAACCTCGACGATCTTGACTCCGGGCGGATTGATCGTGTTGACGGCCATTTCCGAGAACTTCGAAACCTTGCTGGTGGTGGCGGAGGTGGTCTTCTGAACAAAGGCCAGAGACCCTTGGCCGGCCTGCTTGACCGCAGAGCAGGAGGCCAGCGCGAGGGCGGCGACAACTGAGGCGATGTGGAGCGCGCGGTTCATGATTTTGCCTGTTGGCAGATGGTTCATCTATATCATTTGGAATCAGGCTGTCCAACATTCGTTTCGAGGCGAATTCGTCACTTGACGACGAGCACGAGGAAATTGCGGACCGGGCGATTCCATGGCGCACGCCGGAGAACGGGACCGCCGGAGACGCTTTCGGAAATCCAGAGATCGGAGGAGCGGCCGCCGTCGAGATTGAGCGCGTGGCGGATGGGCCAAGCGGCGAGTGCCTGGCCCAGAACCGCGAGCGTGCAGGGCGAGCTGCGTCCGATCCACCAGCGCGTGCCACCGTCCCACAAGATGACCGTGCGGATGCTGGATTTAGCGGCTTCGAGTCCGCTGACGGTGCGGCTGTTTTCGACGAGCAGCGGGCCGGCTTGGATGAGTTCGCGCATGGCGGATGCTTCGGCGCGGCTGATAGCTCCGCGGCGGGCGATGGCGGTTTTTCCCGAGTTGTTTTCAAACCATGCGCCGCTGCCGAGCGAGGATGCGGTATTCCATGATCCGGAAATTTTCCCCGCCGCGACGACGAGTCCGAGCGGATCGCCTTCCGGGGTGAAGAAGCCGGCGTTCACCGCGGCGATTCCACCGCCGGCTCTGGCAGCTGCGGCGGAGTCCGCAAAATTGGAGCCCGGGCCGTTTGCTTGGTCGGCGACGACGAGTCGGTGGTCGCGCGAATCGAAGGCGACGCCCTCGAAGGTGATTCCGGAAATTTCGCGAACCATCAGCCGCGGCGGCACGGGGGAGGGGAGCTCGACCGGGGGGATTTCCCGAACCACAGCGGCCCGGGCTAACGGGATGTCTTCCTGCAACGGCTTCGCCGGAAAACAGCTCGTGAAGGGCAACGCGAGCAGCCCGCAAATCAGATAGCGCATGGATTCAAGTCGCATGGGACGGCGGGGGAATCAGGCAGGGCGGGTGCCGATGCCGAGCAGCGTCTGGAATTTCGGGGCTTCGCTCTCGCGGTCGGCGACCACGGTTTCGATCTGCACGAAGCCGGACTTCTCCATCATCGTGGCGAGATCGCTCTCGGAAAACCCGAGCCAGCGGTCGGCGTAAATTTGGCGCGCTTCCTCGAAAGTGTGCAGGAGGAGATCCAAAACGATCAGCCGGCCGCCGGGTTTGAGGATGCGCAACGCGGCGTCGAGCGCGCGTTGCGGATGTTCGGCGTGATGCAGCGCTTGGCTCAGGACGGCGAGGTCGAGGCTATTGTTTTCGATGGGCGGCGTCTCGATGTCGCCGATGCGGTATTCCAAATTGGAGAGTCCGTTCTGGATGGCGAGGTTTTGGCCGAACTCGACCATTTTCGGGGATAAATCCACCGCGATGACCTTCTCGGCGCGCTGGGCGAGCAGCTGTGCAAGCGTGCCTTCCCCGGCTCCGAGATCGGCGACGACTTTGTAATTCAGCACCTTGATGAGCGCCTCGGCCAGTGCCTTCCACGAGCGGCCGGGAACGTAATCTTTGCCAAAACGCCCGGCGAGTTCGTCGAAATACGCCCGCGAGCTGTCCTTCCTCTTCCGCAGCAAATGCCGGAGCGCGGTTTCATCGGCCGCGACTTCGGGAACCTCGGCGGCGGCCAAACGGGCCACTTCCATCAGGTCGGAATCCGCGGCGCAGGTGTAAATGTTGTTCTTCCCGCTGCGTTCGTCGCTCACCAGACCTTCGGTTTTGAGCAGGGAAAGTTGGGTCGAAATCCGGCTTTGGCCCATTCCCAGGATTTCCTGCAACTCAGCCACGAAAAGGGCTTCATGCTCCACCAACATCAAAATCCGCAGTCGGGTGGGATCGGAAAGAAGCTTGAGTGATTTCAGCATTGACGGCATGCACGGGTTCATACATCAACGCATCACGATTTGACGATACGAAAATAAAAAAGCACATGAGCACCTACATTTTTTCCTCAGAATCCGTTGGCGAAGGCCATCCAGACAAGGTTGCCGACACGATTTCGGACGCCATTCTTGACGCCTGCCTCGCCATCGACCCGAAAAGCCGGGTGGCCTGCGAGACCTTCGTGAAGAGCAACGTGGTCGTCGTCGGTGGCGAAATCACCATCCCGAAAATCGGCAATAAGCCGATCGGTTCGGTGATCAACATTGAAAAGGTGATCCGCGACGCAGTCCGCGGCATCGGCTACACCAATGGTGACGATGTTTTCCACGCCGACCAGATTTTCATCAACAACTACCTCACCACGCAATCTCCGGACATCGCCCAAGGCGTCGATGCGAAGAAAGCGAAAGGCAAAAAACACGCCGAGCAAGGTGCCGGCGACCAAGGAATCATGTTCGGCTACGCCTGCAACGAGACGCCCGAGCTGATGCCCGCGCCGATCATGTATGCCCACCGCCTCGGCCGCGAGCTCACCCGCATCCGCAAGACCGGCAAGATCAAGTGGCTCCGCCCCGACGCCAAGTCGCAGGTCTCCGTCGAATACGTCGATGGCAAGCCGACCCGCATCGTCAACGTCGTCATTTCCACCCAGCACGCCGCGGATGTGGAGCACGCCGAGATTGAAAAATTCTGCATCGAGCAGGTGATCAAAAAGGTCCTGCCGAAGGAAATGCTCACCAAGGACACCGAGTATCTCATCAACCCGACCGGCAATTTCGTCGTCGGCGGACCTCAAGGCGACTCCGGTCTAACCGGCCGCAAGATCATCGTTGATACCTATGGCGGCACCGGCCGTCACGGCGGTGGTGCTTTCTCCGGCAAGGACCCGTCCAAGGTGGATCGCTCCGCCGCCTACATGGGCCGATGGGTCGCGAAAAACGTGGTCGCCGCCGG
>JBFZFJ010000449.1:0-11580 GCA_041306405.1 Verrucomicrobiales bacterium
TTGCGCTGGCGCTCGCGGCGCGAAGGTTTCTTGGTTGCTTCGAGAAGATCGAGAACCTTGGTTTTCTTGGGAGAGCTGTCGCTATTTTCGGGCATCCGGCTTTGCAGAGTTCGTGGAAGAGTTGAAGTGGGAATAATGGGCAGGTGGGAAATCAGTCGTTAGGGGCGGCGGCGGCGGTGGTGCCGCTGACGATGCCGTGAGCGCGGACGAGGATCGCCTCGGCGGCTTCCTCGGTGATCTCAAGCGCGGCGGCGATGTAGTCGGCCGGCATGTCGATCACCATCTCGGGGTTGAAACCGCCGGCAAGGGTGAGCTTGCCTGCCAGTTCGTCGGTGATGCCAAGTTGGTCGGCGAGCGTGTGGGCGGCGCCACCGATTTTTTCTTTGAATTGTTCTTCCTTCGACTCGTCGCGGCGGACTTGGACGTCCCAGCCCATCAGGCGGGAGGAGAGGCGGGCGTTCTGGCCCTTGCGGCCGATGGCTTTGCTGAGGTCGGCCTCATCGACGGTGACGTGAACCACGTGGTTTGCCTCGTCCACGGTGATCGAGCGGAGTTCCGCAGGCTTGAGCGCCTCGCGGACGAATTCCTTCGGGTCCTCGCTCCAGCGGATGATGTCGACCTTCTCGTTGTTGAGTTCGCGGACGATGTTTTTGACGCGGGCGCCGCGCATGCCGACGCAGGCACCGACAGGATCGACCTTCGGGTCGCTGCTCCAGACGGCGACTTTGGTGCGGAATCCGGCTTCGCGGGCGATGCCGCGGATTTCCACGGTGTGGTCGGAAATTTCGTTCACCTCGGCTTCGAACAGGCGGCGGACGAAGTTCGGGTGGCTGCGGGAAAGGATGATTTCCGGGCCGCGGCCTTCGTTTTCGACGGCGAGCACGTAGCAACGGATGCGGTCGCCGATGTTGTAGTCCTCGCCCTGCACGCGTTCGCGGTTCGGCATGATGCCCTCGAACTTGCCGAGGTCGATCATCACGTCGTTGCGCTCGAAGCGGCGGACGGTGCCGGAAACCACGTCGCCGGCGCGGTCCTTGAATTCCTCGTAAATCATTTCCTTCTCCGCCTGGCGGAGGCGCTGCATCATCGTCTGCTTGGCGGTCTGCACGGCGATGCGGCCGAAATCCTTGGGCGTGACGTTGAATTCCTGGATCTCGCCGACCTGGGCTTCAGGGTTTTTCTTGATCGCTGTGGAAAGGGGGACTTCGTTGAATTTGTCCGAGTAGTCCTCATCGGCCACCACGGTGAGCAAGGCAAAAATCCGGGTTTCGCCCTTCTTGGTGTTCACCTCGGCACGCAGCGTTTCGATGGCATCGGCGCCGGGAACCATCTTGCGGTAGGCGGAAATGAAGGCGAACTCCAGCGCGGCGACGACCTTGTCTCGGTCGATGCCTTTTTCCTTTTCGTAATACTCAATGAGGGCGACGATATCGTTGGTCATAACTGGCGTTGTCTGCGATCGCGCTGCTGATGTCCGGAGACGCAAAAGAGTGGGTGCGAGACCCACTCCTTTCTTTCGTCAGAAGCTGTGCCGGGACTATTAATGCAGAGGAATTTGAGTTGCAAGCCGAAACTCGGCAGCAAAGCCCGGCTCAGCGGAAGTGCCGCCGCACCTCGAACGCGGCGTGCGTTTCCAAAATCTCCGACTGTGGGAATCCGGATTCAAATTCCGGCAGGCGGGTGTCGCCCGGGTGGCTTTCGAAAACGTGACTGACCAGCAGATCATCCAGCAGCGGCAGAAACGCCGCGTAGATTTCCGAGCCGCCGATGATGAAGACCTGGCCCTCGATTCCCGGCAGCGTTTCGAGTTCCTCGGGCCGGTGGATCACCTCCACGCCCTCGGCCGACCAGTTTGGATCGCGGGTCAGCACGATGTTCCGGCGCTTCGGCAGCGGGCGGCCGATGGATTCGTAGGTTTTCCGGCCCATCACGATCGGGTGGCCGGAGGTGGTCCGTTTGAAAAACGCGAGATCCTCCGGCAAATGCCAAGGCAGCGTTCCGGCCCGGCCGATCACGCGATCCGGGGTCATCGCGACGATGGCGGTCAGGCGGATGCTCATTTTCAAATGGCGACAGGGGCCTTGATGTGCGGGTGCGGATCGTAATTCTCCAAACGGATGTCGTCGATGGTGAACGCGTCGATGTCCCTCACGTCCGGGTTCAGCCACAAGCTCGGCAAGGCGCGCGGCTCGCGGGAGAGCTGGAGTTCAGTCTGCACCAGGTGATTCGAATAAAGGTGGAGATCGCCGAAGGTGTGGACGAAATCCCGCGCCTCGTAGTTGCAGACGTGGGCGACCATTTTCGTCAGCAAGGCGTAGGACGCAATGTTGAAGGGGACTCCGAGAAACAAATCCGCGCTGCGTTGATAGAGCTGGCACGAGAGGCCGGGGCGGCCGCCGTCAGTCGGTTCGTGGACATAAAATTGAAACAGCAAGTGGCAGGGCGGCAGCGCCATCTGATGGATTTGCCCGACGTTCCAGGCGGACACGATGTGCCGCCGCGAGTGCGGATTTCCCAGCAAGCCGTCGATCAGCAGGTGGATCTGGTCGATCGTCCGGCCCTCCGGCGTGGGCCAGGCGCGCCATTGTTTGCCGTAAACCGGGCCGAGCTCGCCCTCGGCGTCCGCCCATTCGTCCCAGATCGTCACGCCGTTTTCCTTCAGATAGCGGGTGTTGGTTTCCCCGCGGAGGAACCATAACAGCTCGTGGATGATCGAGCGCAGGTGCAGCTTCTTCGTCGTCACGCAGGGAAATCCCTGGCGCAGATCATAGCGCGCCTGCCGTCCGAAAACCGAAATCGTCCCCGTGCCCGTCCGGTCGGAGCGCTCCTCGCCATTCTCCAGCACGTCGCGCATCAAATCAAGGTAAGCCTTCATGCCACCGATCAAGCCACGGACTGAGCTCGTCACGCAAGGACGAAGGGATTCCGCCGAAAGATACCCGCGGATGCGCCAACGTAGTCCAAGGCTTCGGTTGGGCTATGTTTGAAGAGGACGAGTCGGTCATCAGGCGGGTTGCTGCTGCGAAATGCAGTGCAGCGTGCCGCCTTCTTCCACGAGGTCGAGGCAGTCGATGCCGGTGATCTCGCGGTCCGGGAACAACTCGCGGATCATGCCGAGCGCGCGGTCGTCGTTTTTGAGTTGGCGGAAGGTGGGGACTAACACGCCGCCGTTGACGATGAGGAAATTCACGTAGGACGCGGGCAGCACGGGGAGCCGCCAGCCGGCGACTTCGCAGGCCTCGGGCAGGGGGATTTCCAGGACGTCGAAGGCGCGTCCGTTTGGCCCGGTGAAGGCGCGCAGGCGGCTGAGGTTTTCGCCGAGGATTTGTTGGTTAGGCCCGCCGGGGTCGATGCAGGCGAGGAGGGTTTGTGGATCGACGAATCTGGCGAGGTCGTCGATGTGGCCGTCGGTGTCGTCGCCCTCGATGCCTTGTTTGAGCCAGAGGATTTCCGAAACGCCGAGGCCGTCGCGGAGGCGTTGTTCGATCTGCTCGCGGCTGAGGTTGGGGTTCCGGTTGGGATTGAGCAACACCGCCTCGGTGGTGAGGAGCTGGCCGGCACCGTTGATTTCAATGGCCCCGCCTTCGAGGATCATGCCGCCCTTGAAACAGCGCTTGCCGAGCGATGCGGCGATGCGGCCGGGGATGGCGTTGTCCTGATCCCACGGCGGGAATTTCCCGCCCCAGGCGTTGAACCCCCAGTCCGTCACCGCCACCTCGCCCGTCTCGGCGTGCTTCACGAAAATCGGCCCGTGGTCGCGGCACCAGACGTCGTTGTGGGGGTGGTCGAAAAGCTGCACCCGCTCCGGCACGGCTTTCGCCCGGTTGCAGGCGGCGGCGATGGCGGCGTGGTCCGCGCCCGGCGCGTTGATCCGCACCGGTTCGAAGCGCGAAATGGCGGCGGCGATCTCGGCGAATTTCGCCCGGATCATTTCCCGCTTGGCCCCGCCCCAATGGCGCGGATCCTCCACCGGCCAGGAAAGCCACACCGCTTCCTGGGGCGACCATTCGGGGGGCATCGAAAATCCAGCGGCGGCAGCGGTCATGCGTGGAAGATGCACGGAGTTTGGCGGTGGAATCCAGCTTTCATTCCTGCCAACCCGGCAAAAGCGAGCGGCGGTTTGGCATGGTCTCCGCGCGCAAACGCGGGAAGCAACGCACGGTTTGATTCACACACGGCATTCCTCAAATGTGAGGGGAAGCTGGAACGGCTTGAAGTCGCAAGCGTGTGATGAAGGAAGTACGAGGACTGGGACTCGAACCCAGGACCAATTGATTAAAAGCCAACTGCTCTACCAACTGAGCTATCCTCGCCTTCATTTCCCGCATGCGGGGGCGGGACGAATAAAAGCGGATGGCGGGGTTGGCAAGCTGATTTTTGGAAAGACCGGCACTTTTATGGAGCTTGCGGGGCGGGGAGCGGTTAGGGCTCCTTGGACCGCTCCGGCAGATGCCAGGGCGGGTTTTTCTCGTATTGCTCCTTGAGGGAGGGGAACGATTTCCCGGCCATTTCGAACAGGTAGGGTGAAACGACGATCATCTGCAACTGGAGCGCGCCGGCGAACAGGACGACGAGCGCGACGAGGCGGAAGGGGCTCAGCGGGCTGGCGATGACCTGGTGGCCGCCGCTGTGATCCCAGAGGGGCGCTCCGAGGCGTTTGGCGGTGAACAGGCTGAGGGCCTGGCAAAAGACCGCGAGCAGGCCCCAGCCGAAGCCGACGCCGCTGAACATGACGCGCAGGGAGCGGCGGATGGCGGCGGCGAGATCAAGCGGCGTGCCGTCTTTGTTAGTGACTTGGAGGCCGAGCAGCCATTTCCCCGGAGTGGTGCCGAATTTGTGGATGAGCAGGGCTTCGAGGGCGAACCACGGCACGCACTGGAAGAACATCACCCACGGATTGAGAAGGGCGGCTTCGATGTCCTGGCCGACGGCCCACATGGCGAGCCACCAAAAACCGGAGTAGAGATAGAGATCGAACCAGCGGGCCCAGAAACGCCTGCCATAGACGGCTTTTCGGGGCAGCGGCGGCGGGAGGATTTGACCCGGAGGGTTTTCGGGGGGGCTGGGAATGGCGGCCAGTTCGAATTCGCGGGTGAAGAGGTCGATTTCAATAAGAGGCTTCCATGCGTCGAGCCCTTCGTGCCAGGCGGGCGTGGTGGCGGGCAACTCGCCGGTTTCGATTTTCCGGCGGATTTCGAAATCGTGGATGGGGCCGGCTTTCTCGCCGTTGCGGATGATCCAGATGTCCATGAGTTAGAGGTTGCGCAGGGATTTGGCCGCGTCGCTGCGGGCGGCAAAGAAGGCGGGAACGAGCGCGGCGAGCGAGCAGAGGATGAAGGCCATGAGGGCGAAAACAGCCTGCTCGAGCGGGTTGTTATGGGCAGGCAGGATGGTGAAGCCGGTGAACGAGGCGGCGAAGGGATCGAAGCCGATGCCGCGGAGGACGGCTTGAATTTCCCCGCGGAAATGGATGACCACGCGGCCGAGTCCGACGCCGAGGATGGCGCCGAGCGTGCCGAGGATCATCCCCTGATAGAGGAAGACGCGGACGATCTGGCCGGGTGCCGCGCCGAGGGCTTTCATGACGCCGATTTCCCTCCGCTTCTGGATGGTGACGGTGAACATGACGGCCATCATCGAGAAGGCGGAGATGAGAATGATGAAGGAGAGCATGAAATACATCATGCCGCGCTGTTGCTCGATGAGGGAAAAAAAGGACTGGTATTGCTGGCCCCAGGTGAGGAGCGACCAGTCGTCTCCGAGCGTCTGGCGGGCCTCGGCGGCGAAGGTTTCCGCGTTGTAGGGATCGTCGAGACGCAGCGCGATTCCTTGCACGGCCTGGCCGAGTCCTGCGAGATCCTGGGCGAGGGGGAGGGGGACGAAAAGGTCGGGCGTCACGGCCATCTGCGAGGCTTGATAGACACCGGTGACTTCGGCTTCTTTCGGCAGGACCACGCTTTTGAGGCCTTTGAGCGTCTCGCCGTCCATCTTCCCGGCGTCGGTGGTGTTGAGGTCGGCGATGGCTTTTTCGATTTCGGATTTGGCCTCGGCGGTGAAGCGGAAGATCTGGGCGGTGTCGTCCTTTTCCGAGGAATCCATGGCGATGAGAATGCTGGCGAGGAGCTCGTGCTCGGGTTCGCGGATGTCTTCGGCGAGGATGGTTTCGAACGCGGCGTAGGTCTCGCGGTAGGCACCGAAGGGGAGTGTGAATTTCTCGCCGTCGGACTGCCACGCGCTGGCGAGGGTGGTGGTGTTGGTTTTCCACGCCTCGGCGAAGGCCTCGCGCACGGGCGGGTTTTCCGTGGCTTTGTAGGCGCGCATGACTTCCTCGAAATTGCGGGTGGAGTAGAGCCGGAGCTTGTCGCCCACGCTGAGCTGGAGCTGCTCGGCGAGGATCGAGGAAATGATCACGCGGTCGTCGATCCCGAGATCGGCGGTGGAGGCGGGATGGTTTTCGAGATCGAGCATCTTGGCGATGCCCGCGACTTGAGCGGGGTCCGAGGTGTCGATGCCGCGGAACAGGACCGGACGCTGCCAGGACTGGACGTCGACGATGACGTTGTCCGAGACGTAGGCGGTGGCGGATTCGACGTGGGGAAGTGTCTTCGCTTTCGCGGCGGCGGCCGCCCAATCGGTCATCCGGCCATCCGGCGAGTTGCCGGTTTGGTTCAGCAGGACGTGGGGGGTGAAGCCTAGCAGGCGTTCCTTGACGTTGCGCTCCAAGCCGGAGTAAACGGCCATGACGACCACCAGCACCAGCACGCCGAGCATCACGCCGAGCAGCGAGATGAGGCTGAACGAGGACAGCATGGAGCGGCGGGGATTGAGATACCGCCGGGCGAGGAGAAGGCTGAAGGAACGTCGTTTGATGCCGTTTGCTAAACCGTGACGGGCTTGGGGGCAAGCGCGAGTGACGAAAGAATCCCCTTGCCGCCCAGCGCGGATCCCGCACGAAATTGGCGCATCAGCCCCCTGTTTCTGGGGTCAGTTTCTGGGGTCAACCCCCGCAGCGTAACATTTTTCCATCAAGGAAGGCGCATTTGTTCTACTGCGGGGACTGACCCTAAAGACTTGCTCTCCTCGTTTCGCAACTACGGCGACCCCACGGGCGAGTTCGGCAGCATCGGGTTCCGTGTCGCCAGTGTCCCTGAACCAACGTCGATGCTCCTGTCGATGTTGACCAGCGTGGTGATGTTCGCCCGCCGAAAGCGTTAGTTCTCCCCTTTGATCCTTTGTCCCTTTGTCCTTTTGTCCTTTTGTCCTTTTGAATGAGGAGGGTGGACACTCCTGTCCACCAAGCCAATGAGGTGCTTTGTAGCGGCGGTCTGTGACCGTCGATTGCGCATGAAGAGCGCCTTCGCTCTTTATCATTGGCTGCGACGCTCATAGAGACGCCGCTACAAACCCTTCCGCCGCAGGCGGACGAAATTTTTTCCTGAAAAATGAAACAACCTGCCAATGACGCGCCACTGGTCCTCGTCAAGTGGTATGCCTACGCCAAGTGGGTTCTGGAACGCGTGGTAGGGCCGGGCGGCCTCGCCCCGCCCTGACTGCCCCCGAGGGTGAAATGCGCACGCAAAGGCCATGGATTAGAGCATTTCTTTCGCTCTTCGCCCGCGATTCATTGGCACCGCCATTCGGCGGAAAAGTGGGCGGACCGGGCCGGATCCGCCCTACCTCTTGCAATTCGAGTTCAGCGCCCTCCAGCTCAACGAATGCGGCCGGATGGTCGGCGGCTGGTTGAAAAGCCGGACCTCGACAAATCCTCCATGCTGATTCACATTCCCCCCATGATTTTCAGTGCCGTCATTACCGAAGCCGAAGAAGGCGGCTACGTGGCCTTCAATCCCGAAACGGGAACCACCACGCAGGGCGAGACCTTTGATGAGGCCGTAAGCAATCTGCGCGAGGCCACTGAGCTGTATCTGGAGGTTTTCCCCATGAAGTCGAAGGCACCTGCGGTCTTAACCTGTTTTGAAGTTTCCCATGCCCAAGTTGCCGGTTGTTAGAGGAAGGGAATGCAGCAAGGCGTTCGGGAAGCTCGGCTTTGAGGAAGCCCGCCAACGCGGCAGCCGTGTGGTGATGAAGCGGGATGAGGCCGGTTGCGTGGTGCCCATGCATGCCGAGATCAAAATCGGCACGCTTTCCGGCATCCTGAAACAGGCGGGCGTGAGCGCGGAGGAATTCATCGAGGCGCTGGGAAGGTGAAATCCAACAACAACCTCCATCCGCAAGTCTGCTCGCTGGAAAACGTAATGGCTGCCGCCCGCGCCGCGATGCAGGGGAAAATGAGCGGCCACGCCGCCGCCCGCTTCCACGCCCGCTGGGAAACGCACGCCGTGCGCCTGCATGAGGAGCTCACCGCAGGCACTTGGCAGCCAGGAAAACACACCTACTTGTTAGGATGACGTGGGGTTCCGAGTCGCCAGGCCCTTGAGGGTGCGTTGCCTTCCCATCGGTGAGATCATGGTGGCTTGACCGCCGCCATGCGGTGCCGGGTTCAGGGACCAGCAGGATGTCGCGAGCGGTGCCGGAAACGCGCATCGGTCGAATAGGAAAAACGCCGGAGGCGGCTGGTAGCGCAAGCGAAGGCCGTCTCCGGTCAGAGGGCCTTCATGCGGAGGAAAAGAAGCGGAGATGCCGGGGGCAAGTGTGAGTGACGCGGGAAATCAATCGCCGCCCGGCAGGCCGAGCAGCTCGATGAGGCGCTGCAGGTCGTCGTCGCCGTAATACTCGATTTCGATTTTGCCCTTTTTCGAGGAATGCTGGATGGCGACGTGGGTGGCGAGGTGCTCGCGGAGGCGGTTGGTGATGGCGCGGACGTGGATGTCCACCTCGCGGGTGACCGGGCCTTTTCTCGCCTCGCCGGGCTCGTGGGAATCGCCGTTGAGGTAGGATTGGGCGAGTTTTTCGGTGGCCCGGACGGTGAGCTGGCGGCGGATGATCTGGTCGGCGGCGAGCAGCTGGGTGTCGTGGTCCTTGATCGCGAGAATCGCCTTGGCGTGGCCGACGGTTAGGCGGGCCTGGGCGACGAGCATTTGCACGTCGAGGTGCAGGCCGAGCAGGCGCATGGCGTTGGCGACGCTGGCGCGGGACTTGCCGACGCGGGTGGCGATTTCATCCTGCTTGAGGGAAAACTCCTCAGCGAGGCGGACATAGCCGGCGGCTTCTTCCATCGGGTTGAGGTCCTCGCGCTGGAGGTTCTCGATGAGCGCCATTTCCAGCACGTCGCGGTCGGAGGCCTCGCGCTCGATGACGGGCACGGTGGTTAGGCCGAGTTTTTTCGAGGCCCGCCAGCGGCGTTCGCCGGCGATGAGTTCGAATTTTCCTTCGACCATCCGGACGATGAGCGGCTGGATGATGCCGTGCTGGCGGATCGACTCCATCAGGTCGTCGAGGGGCGATTCGACGAACTGGAGGCGCGGTTGCAGCGGGCTGGGAACGACGTGGTCGAGAGGGACATCGCGGACGCGTTTGAAGTCGTCCGGCGCGATCAAGGCGTCGGTTGCCGATGGAGCGACACTTTTTTTAATGAGTGCTCCGAGTCCTTTTCCGAGTGCCTGTTTCGCCATGGGGGCGGGAGCATTACGCAAAGCCGCCGGGAAATCCAAGCGGAATTCAGCCAAGCTTGACGGGAGGAGGGACAGCGGCCATCCATGCGGCGTGAAATTGATGTTTTTCGTTCCTAGTATGGCGGTCATGGCGCTGGCCGCCGGCCATGTATCCGCGCAGGGCGGCCCGCCGCCGCTGGCTCCGTTGCCCAAGATTTCGAAGGAGGAAATTCCTTCCGCACCCGTCTCCGCCGCGCCGGCGGATGTGGTGGCCTCGGCCTCGGCCGCGGTCGCGAACCTGGGCGACGAAGTGGTGATGGGCCGCTATCAGGTGGCGGTGGAGCGCATGAATCCGCTGTGGAAGGAGCGCACCGCCAACCGGATGGGCGGCATGAAAAAACTCGAAGAACAACTCGCCGGCGTGGCCCGCCAGATGGTGCAGCAGGGGATCAGCATGATTTCCTTCAAGCCCCAGGGCCAGCCGCGGTCGTATGAGGTCGGGCCCGGCAAGAAGGTGGAAAAGGTCAACGGTGTGGAGGTCGAAAGCCTGATTTTCACCAAGTGGCTGGTGTTGGTGCCGACGGTGACGAAGTTCCGGATTATCCGCAAAGGGGAGACGAAGCCGCTGGTGATCGAGAGCATCGGCTTCCAGATCGCGATCTCGGACAAGGACCGGAACGAGTGGACTTTTATCGACGGCTCCGGGCTGACAGTGAATGACCTGCGCGGCTTGTTCGGCACCTTGCCGCAGGATCTCCAACTTCCTCCTTTGGAAAAACGCGAATCTCGTTAGTATCACGGCCATGGCATCAAAGAAGAAGATTGTTTCGGAGGAGAAGGTGTTGCACCGCAAGCTCGTCGCTTTGTGGAACCGGGGGCAGAGCAAATACTGCGAGGTCCGCGGCTCGGAAATCCACGGCCGCGGCGTTTACGCGACGACGTTCATCCCGAAGGAAACGAAGATCATCGAGTATGTCGGCGAGTTGATCGACAAGCAGGAAAGCGAGACCCGCGGGAATTCGCAGCACGCCAAATCCCTCCAAACGGGGGATGCGGCGGTCTATATTTTCACGCTTTCAAAAAATTACGACATCGACGGCAACGTGCCGTGGAATACCGCGCGGCTGATCAACCATTCCTGCGCGCCGAATTGCGAGGCGTGGATCGTGGGGCGGAAAATCTTCATTCACTCGCTCTGCGACATCAACGCGGGCGAGGAGTTGACATTCGACTATGGCTTCGATGTGGACTGTTATGAAGACCATCCCTGCCTCTGCGGCAAGGAGGGCTGCATCGGTTATATCGTCGGCCAGGCGCAGTGGGCGGAGCTGGAAGCGCGCTTGAATGCGAAGGCTTGATCCGGTCACCACGCCTTCATCCGCAGGGCGATTTGGGCGAACAGCCCGGCGTCCATGTCTTGTTTGAAAAGCCGGTCGCCGTCAGGCTCGGTCAGGCGGATGTCGTTGCCGACTGTGGCACCCGCCCCGGCGGTGAGCCAGAAATTTCCTGACAGGCGGCGGCTTGCATAGACGCCGAGGCGGTAGGATGAAAGGTCGATGGAATGGGATTGGCCGCCCTCGTCGCGGATGTTCCAGATGCCGCCGCCGGCATCGCCGCGCAGGCTGAAGAGCCAGTTTTCATCGAAGGAAAAAGCGGCGATGAACGTCGGGCCATAGAGGCCGACGCGGACCTGGTCGTTGACCATCCAGTCGAAGCCGATGCCCGGATAGAACTGGGTGTCGCCGTTGAGATTGAGCACCACGGCACCGAAGCCGAGGGTGAACTTCTCGTTGAAGCGGTAGCCGGCGCCGCCACCGAGGTCGAAGGTGAAATCATCCTCCCCGACGTCCTGGAAATCGGTGGCGAGCTCGGCGCGCGCCCAGCCGCCATAGATCCAAGGCGAGCCTTCGCGCATCGAGATGGCGAAGGCGCTGAGATTGAGGGAATGTAGATCCTCGTCGCCGATGGGGAGGGCGGCGGGCGTGTCGTTGAAGTCGAGATCCGTCGCTTCGTATTCGAAAAACGGCAG
>JBFZFJ010000450.1:0-9676 GCA_041306405.1 Verrucomicrobiales bacterium
GGTCGCGATGACAACAGGGCAAGACACGGTGGCGGAGTCCTCGTGCGACGGGTCAAGGCGGTGATGCGTCGGTTTCCGGGAGATGTGCGAGGCGTGGAACCCGTGTTACGTCGCGCACGACAAGAAGAAACTCGAGCCAAAGACAATGGGATCGAGTTTCCAGCGCTCAAACATCGCGCACGGGCTGTGAAAACCCGGACCCAAGGCGATTGGATCGAGTTTTCGACACTCTTACATCGCGTAATGGCAGCGATACGTCGTGCACCACGAGTGAAAACACGGGACGGAAGCCTGTGGCCTTGATTATTTCGGCCGGCGTGCGATGAACGGGTAGCCAAAATCAACGACCATGGAAAAACTACGCGGCCCACTCATCCTCGAACGCGGCGAACGCTTTCTCAGGGTTTGGAAACACCAGGCCCCGGAGCAGGAGCGCTTCGCGGGAATCGACTACCAGGAGCTCCACGCCGAGGTGGATGCGGCGAAAGAGGCGCGCGAGCGGGTCCGGGCGGTGGAACTCTGGCTACGGGGACTGCGGCTGGAACGAGACCAGGCGGACCAGAAGCTTGCGAGGAAACTGATGCGCGTGGCCTCCGGCGTAAGGGGAGAGCCCGCTTATGGTGAGGACTGCGGGGTTTACCGGGCGATGGGGTTTGTGCCGCTCAGCGAGAATCGCAGCGGACGGCCGCGGAAAAAGAAAGCCACCAAGGCCCGCCAATGAGATAAGAGCTCTGATGGTGAGGCGGCACTCCAAGCCATGATCGAATCTTGACAATTCGCCGTTTCATCACAAATTTGTGACGTTATGAAGACAGCAACCGTCAGGGATTTACGCTACGATTTCCCGAAAATCGAAGCTTGGCTGGCTGGTGGCGAGGAAATCCTCATCACCAAGCATTCCAAACCCATCGCCCGGATTTCTTCGGAAATATCGGCGGAAAGGCCAATGCCGCCGCTGCCGGATTTTGCAGCCCGAAGGAAAGCCATCTGGGGTGATCGATTCTTCACCCAACAAGAGGTGGATGAAATGCGGGCGTTTGAAACTGGCGAACCATGACTCACTATGGCGACACGAGCTTTCTCTGCTCAATCTATCGAATTCAGGAACATTCCACCGTCGCCGATGTGATCCGTGAGTCCATGGACGAACCACTGCATTTCACCAGCCTGCTGGAGTTTGAGTTTCTCCAAGCCATTGAACTCCAAATTTGGCTCCACTCGCGGGACAAAACCAAAGGCTACGCGCGGCGCGAGGCCGACCGCATGATCGCGGCTTGGGAAAGGGACATCGCCACCGGGATCAACCGCCTCGTTAGCTTCGACATGGATGCCGTGCTGCGCCACTCCCGCTCGCTCTCCGGCCAAACAACCGCCAAGGGCGGCCACCGCACGCTCGACATCTTTCACGTGGCCACCGCGGTCCATCTCGGGGCGAGCCGGTTCCTGACATTCGACGCGCGCCAAAGGGCGCTCGCCATCCACGCCGGACTGGAAGTCCCGGAGTGATTCCGGTTAAGAATCCATAACGGATGAAATGGCTCGCACTCCTAACGCTGACCGCCGGGCTGCGAAATTGAAGGGACGGAGTGAGGAAACCGGGCGCCTAGTCAAGAAACGCAAGGTCTCTCGCGTCACGCGATTTCAGCACTCCTTTTCCTTGCCCGCCTCCACCCTGCCGCGCACTCTCCGCGCGTGGCGGACGAACTGGAAGAAAACCCCATGAGTGAACTGCTTCGGGCGCTGGACGCGGCCGATTGCTCGGCCTTGCTTGCCGCCGCCGAGGACATCCACTACGCCGACCTTGCGAATCTTTACGAGAATCTCGACGACGAGAAACGCGACCTCCTCCTGAAAACCATCGGCCCGGAGCTGGCCACCGACCTCGTCGCCGAGCTCCCCTACCCCCTCATCGAGGGCGCGCTCGACCATTTCAAGCCCGCCCAGCTGCGGGTGCTGCTCGGAAACCTCTCCGACGACGACCGCGTGGACGTTTTCCAGGTCGTCAGCAAGGAAGCGCAGGTCCGCTTTTTCAGCCTGCTAGGCCCGCGCGACAAGGAGCTCACCCGCAACCTCCTCAAATACGAGGAGGACACCGCCGGCGGCCGGATGACGACCCACGTCGGCCGGATCACCGCCGACATGACGGTGAAGCAAGCCATCACCGTGCTCCGCCGCGACCGCGACGACGCGGAGACGCTGGCCCGGATTTTCGTCGTGGACGAGCAAGGCCGCCTCGTCGGAAAAGTCCGGCTCCGCGACCTCGCCTTCAGCACCTGGGACACGCCGGTCCACGACATCATGGAAGCGGCGGACGAGTATGTCCTCGCCTCCGCCGACCAGGAGGAAGCCGCGCGGACCTTGTCGAAATACGACCTCATCGTGCTGCCCGTGGTCGATGAATTCCACCACCTGCTCGGCGTCATCACCTACGACGACGCGTTGGAAATTCTCCAGGAAGAGTCCACCGAGGACATCGAAAAACTCTCCGGTATCGGCGGCGAGCAATCCGACGTTTCCTATCTGAACACCAGCGTCGCCCTGCAATTCCGCCGCCGCGTCTCGTGGCTCGTGGGGCTGGCCTTCGTCTCGATCGGTTCGGGCTACGTGATGTATCGTTTCAGCGAGGTCTTGGAAAAAGCCTTCGTCCTCGCGCTGTTCCTGCCGATGGTCGTCGCCGCCGGCGGCAACTCCGGCGGACAAGCCGCCACCATGGTCATCCGGGCGATGGCGCTCGGAGAAATCAGCACCGGCAACGCGCTGCGGATCGCTTGGAAGGAGGCCCGCACCGGGGTGCTGCTAGGGCTCACGCTCGGCGTCACGATGGCGGCGTTCATCAGCTTCATCCTCCCCCACATGCAGCAGGGAACGGGCGCGGATTTCGATTTCCTCCACCTCGCCTTCGCTGTTTCCGCCGCGCTCACGGTCCAGGTCCTGTCGGCGACCGTGCTCGGCGCGTTGCTACCGATCGCCGCCCGCTCGATCAACCTCGACCCCGCCGTGGTTTCCGCGCCATCGCTCGCTTCCACCGTCGATGTTTCGGGCATGATGATTTACTTCACCATCGTCGGCGCGGTCCTGCGCCTGCATTGAGCGGCGCCTACATACAGGTCATTTCAAATCGCCCAGCCGCTGGCGGCACCACGCGAGCGCCTCGCTGTATTCCTCGCTCTTCGGGCGGGATGCCAGCAGGCTTTCCCACATGCCGACCGCGTCGGAGAATGCGTGAACAGCATCATCCTTGCGGTTGGCGAGTTGCAGCGCGTGACCGAGATCCCCGAGCAGATAGGCGCCGGAGCTCTGCAACTGCTCGGGCCGCGGGGCGGCGGCCGACCTCCCCGCTTCGAGCTTGCCGAGCAAGTCGCGGGCCTTCCGGATCAGCGCGATCTCCTCGTCGAGCCTGCCGGCCATGCCGAGCATCCGGCCCTTTTGCCACCATAACAGCGCCAGCCGATAGGAAACCATCGCGTTGCCGGGGGCGGACGCGCGGATGCCTTCGAGCATCCGGATCCCCTCGTCGTAGTCCGTCATCGCCTCGGCGGAAAATCCCCGGTCGCGCTGGATGCCGGCACGCAACCCGAGCTGGGAGGCTTTCCTTGAAACCGCTTCCGCATTGTCCGGCTGCTCGACCACCAGAAGGTCCAGCAGTTTCATCGCCTCGGTGGAGAGCTGTTCCGCGCCCGCGATGTCGCCGGAAAGCACGGTGGACTCCGCCATCGCCGCGTAGCATCCCGCCAGATCCAGGCGCAGCGGGAAATCACCGGGCTTTTCCTTCAGCAGTTTCGCCAACTCCACCGTGGCGAGCGACCGCACTTCACGCGCGTCTCCCAGACTTCCCATGCCTTCGAGGATCGTCGCGGATGACAAATAACAGGCGGCGAGCTCGGACCGCAGGATCGCCGCGTCAGGCCGCTGGTCGGCGATCCGGTTGAGGGTCTGCGTCGCCCGCATGAGTTGTTCCAACGCTTTCGCATCCTCGCCCCGCGCGGCCAATAATTTCGCCTCGTTGAAATCGAGGATGGCCAGCAGCTGGTCCAGACGCTCCGCATCCACCTCGGTCCGGGAAACCGCGGCGAGCGCCTTGCGCGCGGCGACGAACGAAGGCCCGGCCTCGGCGTCGCCGTTCGCCTGCCGGAGCAAGGCGAGAAGCAGCGAGTTCGTCGCCATGCGGAATTTCAAATCGGCATCCATCGGCAGGGCGGCCCACGCCGCGAGCGCTTCTCCCAGCCGCTTGCTGGCGAGAGGGGCATCGCCCGCAGCCAGTGAGATTTCCGAGAGTTGCAGCCGGGCCCGCGCCCGCTCGTCGGCCAAGGCGGAAATGTCCGCGGTGCGGGTGAGGAAATCCTGGAAATAGCGCTCCAGCCGTTTCAACCGCAGCTCGCGGCCGTCGAGCGGCGGCAGGCGGCGGTTGCCCTTTTCCATCGCCCATGCGAACAGGCGATCGCCGATCAAGCGCGACGCCTCCAGCCGCGCCATGGAAAGTTCCTGCTCGTAGCGGAGCGCCTGCTGCGCCTCGGCCATTTTCGCCTCGGCCTCCGACTGCGCGGCCTCGGCGGAATCCCGCGCCACGGTGAGCGCCTTCGCATCGTCTTTTCGCTCGCGGCGTTCCTTGATCAACTGCGAACCGGCCAACTGCCACAATCCGCCGAGCACCACGGCCGTGGCGGTGGCGGTTCCCGCGAAAAACAAGGTCCGCCAGGCGCGCCGTACCGCCCGGCGGCGCTGGTCCGTCAGCACCTCGCGCTCGGCGGCGAGCGTCGCCTTGTTTTCGATCGCGTCAAACCCCGCCGCCACTTCCATCATCGTCGCCGGGCGCTTCGCCGGGTCGAGCGGCAGGCAGCGGTCGATCCATTCGCGGAATCCCGCTTCCAGCGCGTTTTGTGCGGCATCCGGCCAGCTCACTTCCGGTTGGGAGTCGAGATTTCTGGCGATTTTCAAAAGGTCCGCCTGGATTCCGTCCTTGCGGATCACCCCCGCCGCCGGTGCGACGAAATCGAAGGTCTCGTGACATCTCGGAAAACGGCCGGTGAGGATGCGATAGGCCAGCACCCCGAACGAGAAAACGTCCCAGCGGTAGCCCGCCTCATCCAGATAGCCGGATGGATCGCGGAGCTGCTCCGGAGCCTGATAGAGCACCGCGTCCGTGAACTGGAAATCCTTCACGCCCGGCATGTTGCCCATCGTCCAGTCGCTCAGCAGGGCTTCGGCATCGTCGGTGAGAAAGACATTCCCCGGCTTCAAATTGCCGTGAGCCACGCGCCGCTGGTGCATCCCGGCGAGCGCGCGGGCCAGCGACCTCACCAATTTCCACGAGCCCATTCCGGGATGGTCGCCGAGCCGCATTTGCAAACTCCGCGGAGCCTCATCCGCCATTTGCGGCGTGAGCCAAAACGGCTGCTTCGCCTCGAAATTTCTCGAAATCACCGGTATCACTCCGGTCGGCCACCCGTCGGTTTCAAGCCGCCCGGTCATTTTTTCCAGAAGCTGCCGGGAGATCGCGCGGTCATCGAAAACCTTCGCCACCCGCTCCTCCTCCACCTCATAAACACGCCCGCAACCGCCGTAGCCGACCAGCTCCCCCAGTTCCAATCCATCGACTTTCGAAGCTTCCATCGGCAGCCCTTCTAAGTCACAAACCCCTCCGCGCCAATTCCGAAGGTGGAATTTTTGCCATCCCCTCAAACCCGCCGCAAGGACTCCCAAAGACCCGGGCAATCCACTTGAGCGCCACTCGTCCCACCGGAAAAAGCTCAGCCAGAACGCGAAAGAAGCCGGGCGTCCTTTGCCGGGCTAGCTGTTCATCTCTCAGTTCGTTTGATCCGGCACCCTCCGGAAATCCGAAATTCATCAAGATTCTGCTTGGCAAGCCGTGGCGGATCTTGCAATTTCCGCGCCCGCCCGCTTCCCGGGCACTCCAAAGAGCTTTAATACCATGGCCGTATCCATCCGACTCAACCGCAAGGGCACCAAAGACCGCCCTTACTATAAAATCGTTGCCGTTGACAGCCGCAAGCGTCGCGACGGCCGTTTCATCGAGCAACTCGGCACCTACGATCCACTTCTTGAAGGCGTGAATTACACCATCGACCTCGCGATCGCCGACAAATGGCTCGCCGTCGGTGCCAAGCCTTCCGAAACCGTGAACAGCATGATCCGCAAGGCTCGCACTGCTGCCGCCGCTCAGGCTTGATCCGCTGATTTTCTGAATTCTCAAAAACCGTGTCCCTGCCAAGGAACACGGTTTTTTGTTGGGTTGTTATCTTCCCTTCAAAGTTCGATGTTGAGCGTTCGATGTTCGATGTCCCCTCCCCCATTTGCTTCGAGCAGTTCATGGCGAAAGCCCTGCACGACCCCGAAACCGGCTACTACGCGAGGCGGATTTCCGGCGTCGGCCGGAACGGGGATTTCACCACCGCGCCGATGCTCTCGGATGCTCCGGCGCAAGCCATCGGCGCGTGGGCGGCACGGGCGATGCGTGAATCCGGCTGCCGGAACTTGATCGAAATCGGCCCCGGCGAAGGACGCCTCGCCGCCGGAGTCCTCAAAAACCTGCCGTGGCATCTGCGTTGGAAAACCCGGCTGCATCTGGTGGAAACCTCGGTCCCGCTCGCCGAGCGCCAGCGGAAACTGCTCGGAAATCGCGCCACCTGGCATCGCACCATGCGCGACGCCATCGCCGCCTGCGGAGGAAACGCCGTCATATTCTCCAACGAACTGGTGGACGCCTTCCCGGTCCGCAGATTTCAGAAAACCGCCGAAGGCTGGCAGGAACTCGCCGTCAGTTTCGACGAGCAGCGCCGCGCGCATGAATCGCTGCTCCCGCCCGCGCCGTTGCCGGACTCATCCGGATTTCTCGAAAGCCATCCGCCCGGCCAATGCATCGAAGTCCACGATTCCTACCGCCGCTATCTGGCGGAGTGGCTGCCGCTTTGGAAATCCGGGCGCATGCTCACCATCGACTACGGTGCCGCGGCGGAAACGCTCTATCACCGACGGCCCCGCGGAACCGTCCGCGCCTATCTTCTCCAACAGCGCCTCGAAGGCCCCGCGATCTATCAAAACCCCGGCCGCCAGGATCTCACCGCGGATGTCAATTTCACCGACCTCCAGAACTGGAGCCGACCGTGGATCAGCACGCAGCAAGTCATGAGCTTCGGCGAATTTCTCCAAGACGCGCCGGCTGAGTGCGGGCTGGCGTTTCTGGTGCTGGATCAAACGCGGTGAATCCGGCTGAGACAGCCGGGACAGATTCTCAATTCCGACCGCCCCGTCCCCTGCCACCGCCCCACATGCCGCGACCTTCGACGATGTTTTTCTTGGCCTCGTCCGATAGGGCGGTGGAAGCCTCCACATATGCCTTGGCCGCCACGGGATCCTCGCGCATCCAGCGCATCGCCGCCACTCCGACGGTGCGGTTGCGGTCGGCCTCGTCAGTGATGGTTGTGGCCACCTCGATCAACTCGGCAGGCGCGCCGGTGTTGTTACTCCAGACGTAGGATTGCACGGCGCTGTCGCGGACCGGACCGGGTTGGTAGGAATTGACGAACGCAAGCGCGGCAATCGGATTCTTGCCGATCATGGCCGGCATCAGCTGCCGCATCGCGTCGCGCTGGGCTTGTTCGCTGTCTTGTTCCTTGAGGAAATCCGCAGCCGCTTGGGGGTCCTTCCGCGCGAGATCCTCGACCACGTCGGAGATTAAGCGGTCCTTGGCATCGCCGGCTTCCATCGACGCCACCTGCTTGGCCGCCGCGGCCGGATCGTTGTTGGAAAGTCCGCCAATCGCGGAGGCGAGCGCCGCTGCTTGCTCGTCGGCCGGCAAGCTGCCAATCCAGATTTGGGCTTCGCCGAAATCAAGAGCGCCATACTGGGCGGCCACCGAAGAATAGGCACCAGCCCTGTCAGCGGGATCCATTTTCCCAAGCATCTCCGCCGCCTTGCGGGGATCGGTCTTGGCGACTTCCCCGACAACGGCGGACATCGCGGCGGCCTTGCCCGTGGTGAGGGAATCGGCCCAAGCCAGCGCGGCGGCAGGGTCCTGACGCGCCCACTCGCTGGCGATGATCGACGACGCGCCCTGCCCACCCATCGGTCCGCGGCCGCCGCCCATCATGTCCATCATGGCGAACTCGCGCGGGTTTGCGGCGAAATATTTGGCGGCGTTGACCGGGTCCACGCTGGCCCAGCTTTGGAGAATGGTCGGACGGACAAAACCGCCCGCCATGCCCATGGTGCTGGAAAACGCCATGGCCGCCGTGGGATCGACTTCCGCCCACCGGCCGAACAACAGGAACGAGGCCAACATCCGCTCGTTCATCGGAAGACTTTCGAGTTTAGCCGCCTCTTCCGCGAGCTGCTCGGGAGTGAGGCCGGCATAGAAATCCAGAAGCGCCTGGGTGCGGTTCGAATTGCCAGGCATCCGGGCGATTTCGCCAACGCTGCCACCGGAATGGCTTTTTCTGGCATTCTCACCCGCGGAGGAACCGGCCGAGCGAGTGGACGCGCGCGTCCGCTGCGCCGGGTTCTCGATCGAAGAATCGTTCCCCGAGGCCGGACTTTTACCGGAAATATAACCGCCGGCAGCACCCACCACCAACGCCACAACAGGAACAACCCAGGATTTATTCATAAATGTAGGCGTTTGAACCATCCGGAATGCCGATGGTTGCGGTTTTCTTCAAAAAAAACCCGGCGCGGCGGCATTTGATTCATGTTCGTATTTCCGAAGTCGCAGGGTTCAATCTTTGCCTGTGAAAACCAACGCCGGACCGTCGGCTTTCAAGGTGACGGTGGATGCGAATCGCGCGATGCCCTCGGCAACTTTCGCCTGGATTTCATCCGCGCCAAGCGTGATGCGGACTCCTTCCGACAACCAGGAAAGTTTGACTTCGTTCAGCACGAGCTTGCCTTGGGCCAGCGTGAGCCGCGCGGACCAGGGTTTTCCCGACGGCTTTTTCTGCTCGAAACTCCCCCACCCTTCAGCGGCGGTGAATGGTGCTTTGAAATCGTCCGGGCCGACTTTCGGATCGAAGCCGATGACGCCCGCCGGACCGTTGTAGGAAAATCCGCAGGCGGCAAGGAACAGCGAGTAGCTGGCGTTGGCGCGGGCGTAGTGGTCGGAGCACTCGATCTCGTTGTAGGGATTCCGCTTCGAAGCCGAGTAGCGGTCATGGACGGCGCGGCCGATGGCGAGGCCGCGTACGGTAAGCGAGCGGGGGTCGGCGGGATTTTCCAGCAAGCCGCCGACGTCGTTGAATTCGGTGCTGCCGATCGCCGCGCCTTCCTGGACCATGTGCGCGGCGACCTGCCACTCGAAGCCGCTCATGCACTCGTTGAAATAGGCGTATTGCCAGTGTTTTTTGAAATCATCGCGCAGTCCGCCCTTGGGCCACGTGCACATGACAAGTCCGGCTTCGCTAGGCATGGCATAGAAACGGCCCAACGCGAAGGCCCGGCGGAAGCTGCCGATCTCGGGAACGAAGTTGTAGCGCCACAGGCTGTGCAACGCGGTGCGGATGTTCGCGGCGTCGTAGATGCGGCCGAGCCCGACCTGGGACGCCCACCATTGCCCGATGACCTGGTCGATATAACAGCCTTGGCCGACTCCGATCGCCGTAGCATGGGCGGGATCCTCGTCCTGGATGTAGAACTCGCCGTTGAAGAGCGTGGCGATTTTTTCCGC
>JBFZFJ010000451.1:0-9014 GCA_041306405.1 Verrucomicrobiales bacterium
TCACACGACACCGATGGGGAAAGGGACAACCCTTGCTTCGAACTGACCTTCACATGGCAAACTGGACCAGCATTTCAGACTCTGAGTTTCCTTGGGAGCGGGACGCGTTGGCGTTCATCCGCAACGGCTTGCCATCCTCTTCACCGATTCAGGCTTGGTCGAACTTCGAGTTCATGGCCGAAGGTGGCGCAATTTACGAAGTTGATACGCTTGTAGTCGGGCCATGGGGCGCTTTCCTGTTAGAGATCAAGAGCCTCCCCGGGGTTATTTCCAGCCAAGCAGGAAGCTGGATCTGGCGAGATGGCACCACTTACAAGACTCGGGATAATCCTCAGCCACTTGCCAACCGCAAGTGCAAGGCGCTCAAATCCTTGTTGGAGCGACAGCCTGCCTTCAAAAAGGGGAAAGTCCAAGTGCCGTTCATCGAGCCACTCATTTTCTGTTCGGATGAGAACAACGTGCTTCAACTCGTCGGCCCACAGGCCAATGGGGTTTGCCTCCGTGACCGGCAGGATGGCTTAGTTCCTGGCATTATCGCTGCCATTTCTCGGCGAGATGTTCCCGGCCTGCGCGTTTTTCAGCGCCCGCCCGTTACCAAGGATCAAATCCGCGCGTTCATCAACGGTGTCGAACAGATCAGCCTTAAACCTGTCCAGAAAACCCGTAAAGCGGGCGACTACGTGCTTGATGAATTGTTCCACGACAGCCCGCTCGGCACGTATCAGGAGTGGCTGGGGCATCACGTGCGCATCAAATCCGGGCCGCGTCTGATCCGCGTTTATCTGGAAGGACTCCAAGGGGAAACCGAGCGATCCACCCTGCGCCGGGCCGCCGAACGCGAATTTCAAATTCTTGAGCGCATGGAGCACCCCGGCATCCTGCGGGTCGATACCCTTACGGAAACCGAAACCGGTCCTGCGCTCGTCTTCCGATGGCAGGAAGGATCCCAGCGGCTGGATCACTATCTCGCAGGACTAGCACAGCCTCTCTCTGCCGACGCAGCACTCGAAATCCTGCGACAGATCACCGAAGCAATCGCATACGCACACCGAAAAAAAGTGGTGCATCGTGGACTCTCCCCCCAGGCAATCATCGTAATTCCCAGTGAACCCGGCGAGCAGCCGACTGTTCAAATTTCCAGCTGGCACCTCGGGTTCATCGATGGTGGGACCTCCACTGGACCCACCCGCACTCGGTTCTCAAATTCCCTTCATGCCGGCCAGTTCGTTGAGGACGAGGCCACAGTTTTCTTTGCGCCGGAAGCCGTCTCTGGTCAAAACATCGAGGGCGAGGAGCTTGACTCCTTCTCGCTCGGTGCTCTGGCCTACTACCTATTTAGTGGGAAACCGCCGGCCGACTCCGTTCTCGATCTCGATCAGAAGCTCCGGCAGAAAAACCACCTCGACCTCTGCGCGGTGAAAAACGGCGTGGTTCCTGCGCTGGCAGAGCTGGTTCAATACACTGCCTGCTCGGAGCGTTCGCTGCGCTACAGCCCGGAGGAGATACTCGAATCCATCGACCGGATATGGGACGAAATGACAGCCCCAGAGCGTGCCGAGACCGCCGACCCGCGGACTGCAAAATCCGGCGACCAACTCGACCATGGCTACCGCGTTGTCAGGGATCTGGGCACTGGATCCTGCTCGAAAGTGCTGTTGGTTGATTCCCCCGACGGTGAACGGCAGGTGCTGAAGGTCGCCTCCAAGCCTGAATACAGCAGCCGCCTCCAGCGCGAGTTTGAGACCATCCAAAAGATCCGGCACCCGAATGTCATCCGAGTCTTTCATTCTCTCACCTTCGACGGACTCGTCGGCTTCACCATGGAGCCGGCTTTCTCCTCCAAGAAGACTGACAAAACCGAGGGCCGCGAGTCATCACTTGCTCGCCGCCTTAAGGAGGACGGGCCTCTCGACCTCGATCTACTCCAACGCTTTGGCATCGACCTACTCCAGACCATCGATGAACTGGAACGCCTCGGAATCAGTCACCGCGACATCAAGCCGGACAACCTCGGTATCCGATCGGTGCAGAAAGGCCCCCTCCAGCTGGTCCTCTTTGACTTTTCCCTCACCAACAGCCCCGCCGATGACATCCGGCTTGGCACTCCACCTTATTTGGATCCCTTCCTAAGCCTGAGGAAAGCCCCGCGTTGGGACCACCATGCGGAGCGGTTCGGAGCGGCGATGACCTTGCACGAAATGGCCTGTGGTGCCGGTGTTTTTCCGCAGTGGGGAGATGGTGGTAGCGCTCCGCACTTGATTGACGCCGAGGTCAGCTTGCGCCCTGAATTATTCCCAGAGTCCCTTCGCGAGCGTCTCGTCGAGTTTTTCCGCAAGGCCCTCGCCCGTCAGGTGAAGGACCGCTTCGACAACACCGAGGAAATGGTGACCGCCTGGCGGCACATCTTTGAGAAGATCGATCAGCCCTCCCTCACGCCCACCACCACCGAGAATGACCGAGTCGGTGACCAGCCCTCGCTCGCTGAGGTCCTGAAAACCGCCACACCTGACATGCAGCTCGTCCTGCTCGGCCTCAGTGTCCGGCTCATGAACGTGCTCGACCGCCTTGAGGTCGTCACCATCGCCGACCTGTTGCGATACCCGATCGGCCGCATCCGGCGGATGCGCGGCGTCGGTTACAAGACCAGCCAGGAAGCGGTCGATCTCTACCAGCAACTCCACGAGCGATTCCCCGACATCGAGTCCCGGGAGCGCATCGACGAGGCGGCAAAGGATGCCTCGGCCGACCTCGCCAGCGTCGATCTCATAGCACGCCAGCTTATCGTGGCAGCTGGCAAACAGGAAAACAGGGAGCGCGAGATCCAGGAGCGCTTCCTTGGTTGGAAAACACCCGAGGACGACCCGTCCGCTCTGCGCTGGCCGAGCCAGACGGACTTGGGCAATGAAGTCGATGTTACCCGTGCCCGCGTTGGGCAGGTGGTCACCAGTGCCCGGGAAAAGTGGCTCAAGAACCCCTCCATCACCCGGCTTCGCGAGTCGATCCACGCCACTTTGCTCTCGCAGGGCGGTGTCACCACCCATTTGGAGCTGATCCGTCTCATGCTCCTGATACGTGGCTCCACACTCTCTGAGTCTGACTCTTTGAGGATGGCCTCCATAGCCACCCGCGCCGCAGTCGAGGCGGAGCGGCAGTTGCAGAATCCCCGCTTCATCGAGTCCCGTAGGCAGGGTGTGCTTTTCATCTCCGTGGATCCCGCTTACATCGATTTCGCCCGGCAGCTTGGAGAAGCTGGCGAAGACCTCGCTTCACGTGACCCACTGCCCACTGCGTCCCGCGTCATTGAAACACTCGGCGCGATTCCCTTTCCCGATACCGGGGTGGAAAACGTGCGCCCGCCTGACCAGGCACGGCGCGCCCACCTTGCGGCCGCTGTCAGCGGGAAAGTCTGTGTCAACAGCCGCCTCGAACTCTACCCGCCCGATCTTTCCGCCGAGCGCGCCCTCGCCCTTTCCCGCAGTGCGCTCTTCGGTGTCCGCGAGCTGAAGCTCGATGAGATCCGCAGCCGGGTCGCCAGCAGATACCCGCAGGCAGAACCCTTGCCGGGACGGCCCAAGCTCGACAGTCTGCTGGAGCAAGTCGGCTTCCCGCTGCGCTGGGATGACAAGGCTGCCAATGGTGCCGGGGCCTACCAGTCCAAGCACGTCGCCTTCAGCACCGGGGGGAGCTACACCATCGGATCCCGCCCTGGCACCATCGACCATCTCCGGCCTGGAGAAGCTGTCAGCGAGGAAGTTGCCGAAGCCCAGCGACTTGAGGAGAAACTCACCCGAGCGAGGGAACAGGGTTCCTACCTCGTCCTCACCATTGATCCCAAATATCTCGACGACGCTGCAATCCAGCTCCAGCGCATCGGAGCCAAGCGCCTCAATGCCAGCGAACTCTTTCTCACCGCGATGAAGGGCAAGGCTTCCGAGCTGGGCGTTCCGTGGGACGTCGTGCTCGAAGCGGATGCCATGAATAAAACCAGCGCCGACTGGGGCCGGCTTCAGGAACTCGTCCGTCGCGCCATGCCTGAAGTGCTGGAAACCCTGCGAAACTCCAACGAGGACATCCTCCTTACCGATGCCGGCCTCTTTGCGCGTTACGGCCGAATGAATGAGATCGACTCCCTGCGGAACGACACCGGCACCCAGTCCGGCCCGCATTCGCTCTGGCTACTGGTCCCCGGTCATGGTGCCGCCACCACACCCACCCTCTGCGGCGAAGCTGTCCCGATCACCAATGAAGCCCAGTTCGAGCAACTTACGCCGCAGTGGGCGCGTGATTTTCACCGGGGAGCGGCCACCTGAGTAAAATAAGATTGCACGATAAATTGAAAAATTTTAGTGTGCGCTTACACTTTAGCATGAATCTCACGTCCGACATCATCTTTCGCGATTACCTCCAGCTGGTGACGGGGGTGGCTGCGCGGATGGATCCAGCGCCGGTGGACGGAATTTCCAAGCTGCCACTCTACCTCCGCGAGCATTACCATTGGCGCTCGACCCGGATTTTTAATCATGAGTTCCTCCTAGCCGTTGAGCATGATCGGGCACCGGATGAAGAACAAACTCCGACTGATTTTGTGAAGCAGGCTCGGGTGATCGCCGAGAAGCTGGGCCGCGAGGTGGTGTTTGTGCTGCATCCTGTCCCGTCCTTTGTGCGGAACCGCCTCGTTCAGGCTGGGGTCTCCTTTATCGTGCCCGGCAGCCAGTTGTTTCTTCCCAGCATTCCCGCCGACCTGCGCGAGCGGTTTCCACGGGTGCGCGACTCGAAGCAAGGCAAGTTGACCGCCAGCGCACAGGTTGTGGTTCTCTACCAACTGACTCGCGGGGGATTGGATGGCTTGTCTCTGCAAGAGATTGCCGGGAAGATCTCCTACACGCCGATGATGGTGTCCCTCGTAAGAGATCAGCTCGAATCCCACGGACTTTGCGAAGTGGAGAAGCACGGCCGTTCCATCAGCCTCCGCTTCCCTTCGTCATCCAGGGACCTTTGGGAGGCCGCCAAACCATGGCTGGCTTCTCCGGTTAGCAAATCCCTCTGGATCACCGGTGACCTACCGGACGATTTACGCTGCGCCGCAGGCATCACCGCACTGAGCAGGAAGTCCATGTTGCAGCAAGATGCCGTGCCCACCTTTGCCATCCTCCGCAAGGCGTTCACCAAACTTCTGGAAAGCGGACTGATCCAGGGCTGCCCCAGTCCGCATGGTGCCCATGCACGGATCGAGGCCTGGCGTTATGATCCACTCCGGCTTGCCGGCCCGGATCTCACCGTGGATGCGTTCTCACTCTATCTCAGCCTAGAGTCGGATCCCGATGAGCGCGTCCAACAGGAACTCGGACACATGATGGAAAATCTCCCATGGTAGAAGGAATCGACATCTTCCGGCAGCGGCTTGGGCAGCATCAGGACTCGCTGGTCCTGATTGGCGGTGCGGCTTGCGATCAGTGGTTCACCGAGGAGGGCATCGAGTTTCGCGCGACCCGCGACCTCGACATCGTACTCCTCGCTGAGGTGCTGAGCCCGGAATGCATCCGGGACTTCAAACGCTTTGTGGCGGACGGCCAATACCAAGTCCAGGAGCGCACGACAGGCCGCCCGGTTCTCTATCGCTTTGCCAAGCCTGCGACCCCTGGCTTCCCGTGGATGCTCGAATTATTCAGCCGCCAGCCGGACGATCTTGAATTGGCTGATGGTCAGCAAATCGTGCCGATTCCCGCAGGGGCCGAAGCCCGCAGTCTTTCTGCCATCCTTCTCGACGAGTCCTACTACCGCATGCTCCTAAAGCACCACGAGCCGCGAAACGGTCTGGGCATCGCCACGGTGGCCGCCCTCATCCCCCTCAAAGCCCGGGCATGGCTCGATCTGTCGCAACGCTCCAGCGCGGGTGAGACCATCGACAGCAGGCATCTCAAGAAGCACCGGACGGATGTTTTCGGCCTGATCGCCACGCTCCCTGCCAGTGAATCGGTGGTGATGGACCCCATCATCCGTGACGACCTCAGGACGTTTGCCGCCGCATTTCCGCCAAGCTCGGATCAATGGCCCGCCATCCTGGAATCCTTGAGAAAACCCTTCGGCAGGCTTCAGCCCGCCAGCTTGCTAGAAGCCCTCACCCGTTATTACCAACTCTGACTTGGCAGATCCCACCGCCGTCCCACCGCTTCACCTCTTCTCTCTCATTTCAGCCTTTCGGCTTCTACCCACATGATCCACGCCCCAACCCTCCTCACCGACCTCAAGAAATGGGTCACCCGCTTTGAGGACGACCTCCGCCAGCAATGCAAGGATGTCCCGGCCCTCGATACCCGGATCAAGGCGCAATACAAGCTGGCCAAGGACGCCGGGCGCACCGCCTTCTCCTACACCGTGTGGCGGGATGGCGAGCTGACGCAGTCCGCCGTCGGCTGGGTGCTGAGCTGTGTATTCGTACGCTTCCTTGAGGATAACGACCTGCTGGAGCGCAGCTTCATCTCAGGCGTGGGGGAGAACCGCGGGGTGGCGGACGAGACGCGCGCGGCGTATTTTCGGGAAAACCGCGCGGCCTCGGACAATGACTACCTCGCCCATGTCATGAGCGAGGTCGGGAAACTGCCGGGCATGGCGGACCTGATGGACGCGCGGCACAATGCCCTGTGGAATGCTACCATCTCGCCGGATGCGGCCAAGGCCTTCATCGAGTTCTGGCGGCGCATCGATCCCGGCACCGGGAAAATGGCCCACGAGTTCACCGATCCGGACTGGGACACCCGCTTCCTCGGTGATCTCTACCAGGATCTCTCCGAGTCGGCGCGGAAGAAATTCGCCCTGCTCCAGACGCCGGACTTCGTCGAGGAGTTCATTCTGGATCGCACGCTCGATCCGGCGATCAACACCTTCGGCCTCAAAATCGTGCGCATGATCGATCCCACCTGCGGCTCCGGTCACTTCCTGCTCGGCGGCTTCCGGCGCTTGCTCGCGTTGTGGGAAAAGGAACGCCCGGACCTCAGCGACAAGGAACGCGCGATCAAGGCGCTGGACGGCGTCTTCGGCGTGGACATCAATCCCTTCGCCGTTGCCATCGCCCGCTTCCGGCTGCTGCTGGCGGCGTGGCGCTATTGCGAGGTGAAACGGCTTCGCAGCGCCCCGGACTTCAAGGTGAACCTCGCCACTGGCGATTCCCTCATTCACGGTGCCCGCTTCGATTCCGAGGGAAAACCCTACGTCGTCACCAAGGACGACATGTTCGGTGGCGGCGACGCTGCCTTCAAAGATGAAACCGCCCACCACTTCGTGGTCGAGGACGACAAGGAACTCCACCGCATCCTCGGCCAGCAATACCACGCCGTCGTCGGCAACCCGCCCTACATCACCGTCAAGGACAAGGCGCTCAGTGAACTCTATCGGCAGCGCTACGATTCCTGCTCCGGGAAATACGCGCTCTCCGTTCCCTTCATGGAGCGCTTCTTCGATCTCGCCGTCACCGGCCCTCTGGACCGCAGCCAGCCTGCCGGCTTCCAAGGACAGATCACCTCTAATTCATTCATGAAACGGGAGTTCGGCAAGAAGCTCATCGGACAGTTCATCCGTAATTGGGATCTCACCCACGTTATCGACACGAGCGGAGCTTACATCCCCGGCCACGGAACGCCCACTGTCATTCTCTTCGGCCGCAACGTGAAACCGAAGACCACCACCGTGCGCACGGTGATGGGCATCAAGGGCGAACCCGCCACCCCGGAAGATCCGGCAAGAGGCTTGGTCTGGACAGCCATCGTCGATCAGATGGATCGCCCCGGCTCAGAAAGCGACTTCGTCAGCGCTGCGGATACTGAGCGAGAGAAGTTCCACAATCATCCTTGGAGCATTGGCGGTGGCGGCGCGGCTGAGTTGAAAGAGGTGATCGATGAGGGAGCAGATGAACGGCTTGGAAAAGTTGTCGATCAGCTGCGTGGAAAACCGAACATTGGCATAACATCGTTCACCTTGGAAGATGATCTGTTCATTCAGCCGCCAGCCGTGCTCAAACGTTCACAGCTGTTGCCCGAATCAACGAGAGAAATGATTGAAGGCGACACGATCCGGGATTGGTCCATCGAGCAGAACGACTACTCAGTTTGGCCCTACGATTCGGAGTTCACACCAGTTTTGATCGATCAGAACAAGCCTTTGCTCAAGTTTATGTGGCATAGCCGGACATGCCTAAGTAACAATAAAATGTTTGGGGGTAAAACAAAGATCCAAACAGGTCTAGCGTGGTATGAGTTCGGGAGGTTGACCTCTCACAAGCTGAAAACGCCTCTCTCCATCACCTTTGCCGCAGTTGTTACTCACAATCAATTCGTGCTCGACCGTGGTGGTAAAGTCTTCAAGCAGTCTGCTCCGGTCATTAAGCTGCCTCCGGATGCAACAGAGGAAGATCACCTGCGCCTCCTCGGACTTCTCAACAGTTCCACCGCTTGTTTTTGGATCAAGCAAGTATTTTATCCGAAAGCTACGACTACGGGGGACATCAGCGTCGAAAAAGGAAAGCCAGAGGCTAACCGGTATGACATCGCGGGCACTGGTCTACAGAATTTCCCAATACCAGATCTCTCCAAAAAGGATTCAAATGCGCTAGTTGCGGTGACGGCAGAGTTGGACAGTCTGGCCACCGAGCTTTCGTCCTATTCAGGAGATGCGTTAACGGCAAAATGGCAGAATGAGGGCGGAAGCTTGGCTGAATTGATCGCAGATGGGGAACAAGCGAGCGCGCGCATCAAACGGCGAATGACCTACCTCCAGGAGGAGTTGGACTGGCTGGTTTACAGGCTTTATGGCCTCATCGATCTGCCATTCCCGGTTGATGCCAACGCGGCAATCGACAAGGCGGAACGCCCGTATCTTTGGGCAGGCGACTCAGCTCCGGCATCACTGGCTCCGGAACTTGTCGAAGCCTACGAAGCGAGGAAGAGACTTATTCACGATGTTTCCAATCTCGGCCTCATCGAGACGCCCGTTTTCAAGAGACCATGGCTTGGCAGGCAAGG
>JBFZFJ010000452.1:0-3238 GCA_041306405.1 Verrucomicrobiales bacterium
TCTGAAGCCTCACCCCTTAAGGTCGCTATCTCCATCCTAAGTTCTTCAATCTCGCGCTTTAGTTCCTCGCAATCACAATGCGGCAACGAGTTGCCCCAGGTCCTGATTTGTCTCTCTGTAGTAATGCTTCCCGGCTCTATTTGGCTCATAGATTTTCGCCTCAATGATTTTAATATCCTTGGCTATGTCAGGATTTGTTTCGATCAGCCGGATTATGGCCCGCTCGCTATGCATGGCCGTCGTGTGATCCCGCCCGCCAAATAGCTCGCCTATGCGCGGATACGACATATGTGGGCAGTGCTTGCGTATGAGGTACATGGCGACCTGACGCGGACGGCAGACGCGGCGGAACCGTGCGGATCCGATTATCTCGCCGTGTGAAATGTCGTAGTGGTTTGCGGTTGCGGTTAGGATGGCGCGGCCTGTGACCCTCATCGTGAAGCCCCCGGCAGATGATCCCCGCGCTGGAAGGCTAGAGCTAGTGCCCTGACGAACCGTTGATCGCGGGCAGCTTGAACGGATTTTTCACCGACGCCCTGATGGCAATCATTAGACGGCTTTAGCTTGTTCGTGGCGTTTTTGACGGCTGATATGCTTACATCCAATGACCGGGCGATCTGGGCTTTTGGTATGCCCGCTTCGTACATCCTGATGATCCGGTCGTTACGGGCTTTTTGGGCGGCGGTGTTCATGCGACACCTGCCAGACCAAGGAGGTTGCCAGCAGCGCTTTCGTTTTCCATCTGCGCGAGGTTCTTGATCGCTTGACGGAAATAGGCCGCTTTCAGTTCAGACCCGACAAAGTTACGCCCCGTCTTAAGCGACACCCATCCTTCTGAACCAATACCCATGAATGGCGAAAACACGGTGTCGCCGGGGTTTGTCCATAGCCGGATGCAGCGCTCAATAAGGTCGAGTTGCAGCGGGCAAAGGTGGCGTTCGTCCTTGTCTTCCTTGGCGACCTTCACGTTAAGAACGTCGGTCTGATTAATATCCATCCAGACCGGGGACGCCCATTGTTGCCACATGGACACCGGGAACAGCGTCCGATCCTGCCCGACCTTATCGGCTTGGCTTTCGTCATCCGGCGTCTTGCGGAACACCAGAACGTAATCAGGCATGCCCTGCCGGTTGCGCGTCGCGTCGGTCTGGATTTGCTTATACAGCAGCCCCAGGGCCTTCGTGCGTTGCATCTCCACGACAGGATCTTTCCAGACGGTGATGCGGCTGTGATAAGTCCAGCCCGCAGCCTCGTGAACCTCTCGAATATCGGACGGGAAGTCATAAAGCCCGACCGTGCCGTGCTTGCCCTTCGTGCGCGGTATGTCTGAACAGTGAACGGCTGTCAGGCGTCCGGGCTTCGTGATCCTGTAAAGCTCTTTCACAAGGTAAGCGTAAAGATCCTTGAACTCCGCCTCATCCTTGACGTTGCCCATGTCGCGCTCGCTGTCGCTGTAAACAAACAGGTTAGCAAACGGCGGGCTATAGACCGACATTCCGATGCTATCGGACGGCAGGCTTGCGGAAAACTCAACGCAATCGGCGTTGACGGCATAAAAGCGATCGCTTGTCACAGCGTCTAGAACTTCGGTCATTTCTTCATCCATGATGGAAGGTTGATTTTTGTTTTTGGCAGGTATGGGGCTTGCTCTTGAACGATAAGAGCAGCCCTTTGCATGGCGGCTGTCATTTCCCGCTTCATGCCTTCGTGATCGCCCGCCTTTCGGCTGACAACATTCCAGATCGCTTCCTCAGTATCGGCGCAAGCGATGTGAACTTCGACTTGCCGCTTTTGCCCGAAACGATGGCAGCGGCGAACGGCCTGATAGAAGCTCTCGTATGAAAACGACAGACCGACAAACGCCATGCGGGCGCAATGTTGCCAGTTAAGGCCAAACCCTGCGACGCTAGGCTTAGTGATGATAACCCTAACTTGGCCGGTAGAGAAAGCCGTGATCCGTTCCTCTTTCTGTTCGGGTGTCATTGACCCGCGAACCTCAACCGCATCAGGCAATCGAGCAATAAGCGCATCGGCCTCATAGTCTGTGTCGCACCAGACCACCCATGGTTCGTCAGGTTCACCGGAAACGATACCGGCTATTAGATCGGCCCTCGCCTCGATAGTCCGTCTTTTCTCGCCATGGATAGCCGTTGCTGATGTATCTGGCATCCTGAACAAACGAGCCTGACCGTCCTTTTCGTGGCCGGTGTCAACGCTTCGATCTGCCTCGACCTTGTGACGTGTCATGACCATGGGCAGCAGGTCGAAACCTTCGTCACTAAAACCGAGATCCGAAGGCTTGGAAACACACCGCGCCCATGATGACACCCAGTTCCAGAAGTCGTTGACCGCGTGTCCTTTCATTTTCCAAAGTCCAGTATCGGCGCTGTCGTGCAGAAACCAGCGCGTGAGCATCTGGGATTGAGACATAACCCCCAGGAACTGACTGTGTTGTCCTAGCTCTGCGTGATCGTTTGGAGCAGGCGTTGCGGTGCAAGCCAGACGGAATGGCGTATCAGCGAACCCGGCAATCAATGCGGCTGTCGTCTTGCCGTTGAAGCTCTTAAGAATAGAGCTTTCGTCCAGAATGACGCCCGAAAAGATAGACACGTCAAACTTGGCTAGGCGCTCATAGTTCGTGATGTAGATGCGCGGATCGGTTATTTCTGACGGCTCTTTAATCGCCTTGGCGTCGATCCCGAACTTAATAGCCTCGCGTTCGTGCTGTCCCGATACCGCGAGAGGTGCGAGCATAAGAACGGGCTTGCCGGTATGCTCGACGACAACGCGGCCCCATTCGAGAGCGCAAAACGTCTTACCCAGTCCGGTATCCAGAAACAGGGCAGCACGACCGGCCTTAAGAGCAAACTCGACAGAATGCTTTTGATGCGGGTTTAGAGCCGGGTTAAGGTCTGGGATAACATCAAGCCCGCGATGCTCGAAGCTGATCCGCTTGGCCGCTATGAGGTCGTGATACCCTGCGATACTCACCCCCTCCTCCAAGTCCGCTCATTTTCCACGACGCCGATAGCCGAAGCGACGCGAGAGCCAAGACGCTCACCGGCCATGCACTTGCGGATATAGTCGGGAGAAACACCAAGGGCATGAGCTGTAGCAACAGCCCCGCCGTTGATAAGGACGTAGGCTTTTACAAGCTCCGTCACGTCGTCTTTTGATAAGTCTTTAGACATTCATGGCCTCCATTGAATGACTATGACTAGCCCATAAAAAACATCAT
>JBFZFJ010000453.1:0-5238 GCA_041306405.1 Verrucomicrobiales bacterium
GATGTGGCGGCGCGCGGCATCGATGTGAATGACGTCGATATCGTCTTCAACTACGAGCTGCCACAGGATCCCGAAGACTACGTCCACCGCATCGGCCGGACCGGCCGCGCCGGCCGCTCGGGCCGCGCCGTGAGCTTCGTTTACGGCCGTGAGATCTATCGGCTCCAGTCGATCGAGCGCTACACCCGCTCGGTCATCAAGCGCGAGCGGATTCCGTCCGTCGAGCAAGTCGAAGGCCGCCGCGCGGACCTGATTTTCGACGACCTCAAGGAGCGCCTGGAAACCGGCAAGTTCGATACCTATCAGGACAACATCGACCGACTGCTCGAACAAGGCCACACTCCTACCGACATCGCCGGCGCGCTCGTCACGATGATCCGCGAAGCCAGCGGCCGCGAAGGTTCCGCAATCGAGGAAGACCGCGAACCGGAACGCCGCGAACGCCGTGAGGCTCCCCGCCGCGATGACCGCCCGCAACGTGACGATCGTCCGCAGCGCGACGACCGCCCGCAACGCGATGAACGCGGACCCCGCCACGACGGTCCGCGCGACATCATTCCTCAGGAAAGCGGAATGACCCGCCTGTTCCTCTCGCTCGGCAAAACCCACGGCGTCATGGCCAAGGAAATCGTCGGCATGCTCTACCGCGAAGCCGGATTGCCGGACGGCTGCCTCGGCCGCATCACCTTGTTCCCGAAACACTCGCTGGTCGATGTGCCGGAGCAATTCGTCGGCCAGGTCATCGACCGCACCCGCAACGCCCGCCTCCGCGGCCGCCCGTTCCGCATGGACGTGGACCGCGGCCCCGCTTGATCGAGGCGACTAAAACAGTCCGGACTGCGGCACGCTCTGCTGCCGCCTGAGACGGATGGAAGCTCTGCTCCATGCGGTGCTGAGCTCTTCCTCAAGGAGCGGCGATCTCCGAATCGCCGTGCCCATGGAAAGCCAATGATTCCTGGCATTCGCTCATCCCATTGTCATCTCATGGGCTTGGGCGGATCGGAGTCCGCCCCTCCTTGTTTTTTCGACACTTCCACCCGGTTCGCGCAGCTTGGAAGTTCTCCAATCCTTAAAGGCATTGGACTGGAGTCCTCATTACGCCTTGGCAGCGTATTTCGCGAGGAGCTCCTCGGCTTTGCCGGGGGCGATTCCTTCGTGGAAATCGTCGTTCACCATGCAGACCGGCGCACTGCCGCAGGACGCCAGGCACTCGGCGAACTCGACAGAAAACTTCCCGCACGGGGAAACCGTGACCGGGTGGTGATGAGAGTCGCTGGCCGAGCGGTCGATGCCGGTCAGTTCGCAGAGACGCTCCATCAGCTCGTAGCTGCCGCCCATCGCGCAGGAAAGCGTGCGGCAGACGCGGATGTGGAACCTGCCCGGAGCGGACTGACGGAAGCCCGGATAGAAAGTGACCACTTCGAGCACCTTGATCGGCTCGATCGATAGCTTGTTAGCGACCCACTCGATGGAAGGCGCGGAGATGTAACCGAAGTGGTGCTGGACGATGTGCAGCAGCGGCAAGGTCGCGGCGCGCTTGCTCTCCGGGTAGTGCGAGATGCGCTCGTCCGCCTCGGCCTCAAGCGCGGGAGTGACGACGAACGGCGGATAGAACTTGCTGCCGGGCGTCTCGTGCGAGGCGACGTTTTCTTCGAGAGTGGAGTGGGACATCGGGAGATCGTATTAAGATTTTACAGCCTTAAAGAGGCGCAAGAAGAGCGCAAAAAAAATTAAGATTCAGAGTCGAGGTCTTGGGAGAGCGCGTATTTTTTAATCTGAAGGATCGGGGAACCGAAATTGATGAGGAGGCCGTGTTCCTTGCGGGAGGCGCGAAGGTAGCCGAGGAGCTGGGCGATATGCTCGTTGAGAATGGTTTTAACGGCTTTCAGTTCGATGACCAATTCGCCAACGACAAGCATATCAATATCGAGATCACCGAGTAATGTTCCATCATCATCAAAGACTGAAAGCGATGGCTGTTGGACAACCTCGATGCCTCGGCGGCGAAGGCGATTGGCCAAGCCATTTTCATAAATCTTCTCCTTGTGGCCATGACGCAGGAATTTGTGATGCGCGAAGGAACATTCCCTCACCTCGTCACAAACCTGGAATATGAAATCTTTTTGGGCCATTTTTTCGCCTTTTTGCGGCTAAAACTCTTCGTTCTTCACCGGTCGCACTCGCCCATCACGAAGTCCAGCGAGCCGAGGATGGCCGGAATATCGGACACCATGTGGCCCGGCAGGAGCTTGGAGGTGATGGAGAGATTGCAGAACGAGGGGCTGCGGATTTTCAGGCGATACGGCACGCCGCCGCCCTTGGAATGAATGAAGAACCCGAGCTCGCCCTTGGGGTTTTCCGCGGCGAAATAGACTTCGCCGGCGGGGGCGTTGATGCCCTGGGTGGAGACGATGAAATGATGGATGAGCTCCTCCATCGACATCAACACGCGCTCCTTGTCGGGCAGCATGCTCTTGGAATCCGCGAGATTCACCGGACCGTCCGGCATGGTGTCGAGGACCTGACGGCAGATGCGGATGGACTGGCGCATTTCCTCCATCCGGACCTGATAGCGGGCGTAGCAGTCGCCTTCCTCGGCGATCGGGACGTCGAAATCGTATTTCTCGTAGCCGAGGTAGGGGCTGTCCTTGCGGAGGTCGCGGGGGACGCCGGAGGCGCGGAGGTTCGGGCCGGTCATGCCATAGGCGATGGCGGACTCGCGGCTGATCACGCCGACATCGACCATGCGGTCGAGGAAGATCTTGTTTTTATCGAGCAGCTTGGAGATCTCGCCGATGGTGACGAGGCACTCGTCGAGGAACTGGCGGACGGATTCCTCGAAGCCCGGCGGCATGTCGCGGAGCTGGCCGCCGACGCGGGTGTAGGAGGTGGTGAAGCGGGCGCCGGTGAGCTGTTCGCAGAGGTTATAGACCTTTTCCCGCTCGGTGAAAGTGTAGAGGAAAACGGTCATCGCGCCGACGTCCATGGCGCAGACGCCGACTCCGAGCATGTGCGAGGAAAGCCGGGCAAGCTCGCAGCAAAGCACTCGCAAAGCCTGGCCGCGTGGTGGCAGCGTCCAGCCCATCAGTTTCTCCACGGCGCAGGCGTAGGCGACGTTGTTCGCCAGCGGGGCGAGATAATCCAGACGGTCCGTGTAAGGCACGAACTGGTTGTAGTGCATGTTTTCCGCGATCTTCTCGTCGCCGCGATGCAGGAAACCGACGTCCGGATCGGCGGAATCAATGATTTCGCCGTTGAGTTCGAGAATGAGGCGCAACACGCCGTGGGTCGCCGGGTGGGACGGGCCCATGTTCAGCACCATCCGCTCGCCGACGAGATCATCCGTTTCCGCATGATAGTGGTCCGCGGCGCGGGCGGCGCGGGCGATGGTGTCGGGGGCCTCGATTTCTTGGGTAGTGTTGCTCATGCCGGATTTGCCGGCGAAATAAGCGCCCAAAACGGGTCGATTCGCAAGGGGTTTGTGAAAATTTTCACAAGCTTCCGCGACCGTAGCGCTCGCGGAATTGGCGGAGCAAGTCATCAACGCGATCGGTGTCGGCGGCCGCCGCAACGGCGGACTCGGCCACCGGGGAAAGAACCGGCTCAGGGGCGGGTTCCGTCACTGGCGGCGCCACTGCGGCCGGCTGCGGGACAAACGCCGGACGAGGTCTTTGGAAAGGAGCGTCCACCAGCGGTTGGGAAATGACGGGCTCGGGTGCAGTGACGGCAGGCTCGGTTTGAAGCGGCGAGTCCACCGGCGCCTGATAGGTCGGAGGTTCGGAAGGAATCGTCACGGGCGCGTGCTCGGGCGCGGCCGGGACAAACTCGGGAGCGGGCCATGATTCGGCTTCTTTCGTCGGAGCCGGAGCTGGATCCGGCACTTCCACAGCGGCCGCGACAGGCGGCGCGGCATCCATCGCCGTCGCCTTGAGCCATGCGATGCCCGCCGCACGGATGAGACCGCGGGCGTGCGTGCCCGCCGAACCGACGTCGATATGGTCGAGAACACTACGACCCAGTCCGGGGACGCGGGAATCGAGAAGAGCCTCCATTTCCGCCTCCTTGAGAGGTTCAAGCTCCACCACCACTTCGGATAGACGGTCGGCCAGTCCGCCGCTGAGGCGAGGCAGGAAGGCGCTCTCCCAGATGTCCTGGTTGAGCGAGAGAATGACATCGAGCCGGTCCACCGATTGGCGCAGCGCGCCGAGGAAGGCCGCCAGCCTGAGAGCTGCGGATTCGTCCGCGGAAAACCCCTCCAAGTCGTCGGCGACGAGCACGACGCGAATCTGCAAGGTGAGCAAACCAAGCAAGGCTTCCAGCCGCTCCATCGCGACATCGGTTCCGCGGTGGACACTTTCCGCCAGAATCTTCACCCTCTCGGGATTTTCCGACGGCGCGGCAGCGAAGCGGAACAACGCGTCCACCCAGAAGGCGATTTCGCGAACCGGCAGGTCGCAGCGATGCGCGAGTTCGAGGCTGAGCCGCTGGCCGAGCACCTCGAAATTTTCCCGCGCCCAATGTGCGGTGATCGCGTTGGGATGGTGGAAATCGAAGGTCTCCACCGGCCGCGTGCGCAGCGCCGTCAGCGCGCCTTCGCGATCCTGGCACGGCACTTCGCCCGAGCCGACCAGCGGCTGCAAGGCGGCTGCAAACAAGCGGCGCGTCACCAGATCGAGCACGCAGAGCCCGCCGGCCGCCGGCAATTGGCGGACGAGCCGCCGCAAGGTATCGTCGATAACCGTCGTCGCGTCGATCCGGCTGCCGAAAGCCGCATGCAGCGGGATGAATTCATGGTTAGCGCCAAGCTGGTGCTGGATGCGGGACAGCAAATGGGTCTTCCCATGGCCGGCGCGAGGCGCACGCAGCAGGATACAGCGGCCCGGTTTTTCAAGCGGCACCGAGAGAATGTCGGATAGAACCTGATAAGCCTGGCGGTTCACCGAGTCCGCATGAGCGGCTGGCACGCGGCCGAGGGTTTCGAAAAGAAGTTGGAACGGATGCTCGTTGGCCATGGGGGTATTCATTCGAGTTGGATGGAGCCTGAGGGGATTTTCTTCATTCCACAAGACCGGAGGGAATAAAATCCCGCCGCACGAAAAGCCGGGGACTCACCGAAAACCATGTCGGGGCCGGAGCAAAACTAGACAGAGACGGTTCAAAACTAGACACCGGCGACGGAGCAAAACTGGATTTCTGGGGGATTGCGCCGTAAGTGACTGGTATCGAGCGGATGCGAAG
>JBFZFJ010000454.1:0-4108 GCA_041306405.1 Verrucomicrobiales bacterium
TTCGGATTTCGATAACTTGATTCGGTGTAATTTGGCGGGCACCTGTCCAATTGTACACATCCTCAAAATCGTACAATTTTAAAATTCACTAACTGACAAATAAAATTTTACGCGACACTAGTTGAGAATCCGTCATGCAACTTTCCGAGCGGGTTTAGCATGGAAAGCTCTTCAGAAACTCTCGTGTCACAAAGTGACGAAGGACGGATGAGGCGGTCGACCCGAGGATTCTGGATTGTGGACACAGAAACGACACGCGAGTTTTTGTTGGTGGTGATGGGCTGCGATCCATCCGAGTTCGGGCGCGCGCTGATCTCGCCCGCGGGGTGCGATTCCACGCAGGATTGTGAGAAGTGTCTCGGACTCCCGCCGCCTCCGGGCGAGCATCATCTGCCAACCGAAACGCTCGCCGGGAATGCTGTCAGGCACTTTCCTGGCCGCGTCGCGGCGGAACCGGACTTGTCATTCACACTGGCAGACATGGCCGGGTTTCTCTCCAGATCGGAGGTTGGAAATTACCGGCCACCGGCTGCGGCCGCCTCATTGGGGATTGATGATCTTGATGGCTGTGTGGTCTCGGGGTGTTTTCCAGCCAAAGCTGTCGGGCGATGATGCAGGTTTTGCGCGATCCGTGCAAACTGTCCCGATCACCGGAGTGAATGTGGGTGGACCGTCCTGATACCTTGACTCCGGAGGGCAGACGTCACCCGTCTGAAATTCATCCCGGTCCTTTTGATTCCCATCACCCATGAAGCCGTCCATTTGTTTTGTGTTCGCCGCTATCGGCGGTCTGCTCGCGTCACCGGCGTTTGCCACCAGGGTCGCTGAAGCCGACAATTCCCCGTTTCCGCCTGCGAGTGTGAGTGAGGTCGTTCAAGTGGATCAGGGTTCCACCATCCTCACTCCGGCACCGGCCAATCCGATTCGTCGGCGCTGATCTCGCTCTTCGGGATTGGCTGGCTGTTTTTTCGTCGCCGGATCTGAGACTGCGGCTTGAATACCCCGGTGCCCACCGGGTTGAAGCGCCGTTGCCACGGATTGCGGGGGGGGATGGATCCTCCAATTCGGAGGGCTCATCCGAGTCCCTGGCTTGCCGTCACAGCGCCTTCAGTGCGGTTGAGAAAATTGTAGAATTCCATGCGACCAATCCGATGCAAATGCACACGCTCACTAGCAGTAATCCCGCCAGCCACGGGGTGAATTTCTCAAAGTGGCGCCCTCGCAGGTAAATCAGAAAGGAAACGTCAGTGAACAGGAAGGCCGCCATAATGATTGCGGCGACAGCGGTGGAAGTCATTTCTGTGATGGAGCCTTCCAATTGCCTGCTGATGAGGATGGAGGCGCAGATTTGCGCGACCACAATCAGACTGAGCAAAGGCCCGAAGAAACGGCATGCGTCAAGGGGGGAGCGGATGACCCACGGATTTTTGCCGGATGACGCGGAGCTGGCGATAGGTTGCGGGGCGGGTGGCGCGCTTTCCGGAATTCCCGCGGAGGATGGCAGTGGGGAGGTGGTGGGAAGCGCGATGCCCGCGTCTTCGGGCGATTGCGGGGCGGGCGCCACGTCGTGGTTTGGATCATCCATCTCATCCGAGAGGAAGTCCCAGAGCTCTTTCTCTTGTTCTAAAAGCTTTTTCTCGTGTTTGAATGTGAGCTCGTGGCGATGGCGGGAAGAGGATAGGCGGGGTATCGGGCGGGACCGTTGTGCGCGCCGCGCCTGACTGGCAATTGGGGTTGGGCGGGTGTTTTGAAATGGTGTGCAAGTTTTGCATCGTTCGCCTGCCGGGGTCGGCTGTCAGGCGACGCCAGCAGCCCGCAGCGAAGCGGTCAGGTCGGCAAAGCCGATGGGTTTGGCCAAGTAGCCGTCCATGCCTGCGGCGAGCGCGGCCTTGCGGTCGGCGGGGAGGGCGCTGGCCGTCAGGGCGATGATGGGAATGGTGACGCCCCTGGGGCCGGCCTCTCCGGCGCGCAGCCGGCGCGCGGCCTCATGGCCGTCCATGATCGGCATCCGGATGTCCATGAAGACGGCGGCGGATTGGGGTTCTCCACGCAGGATTTCGAGAAGCTCGCGGCCGTTGGTGGCGACGAGCACCCGGCAACCCAGGTTTCCGAGCATGATCCGCAGCAGTCGGGCGTTGAGGATGTTGTCCTCGGCCACCAGAATGGTGCGGCCACGGCCATTCGGCTTGTCCGGAATCGATTCCGGAGTCTCTGCGGCAGGGGCGGACTGATCGGCGGCGGTGCCTGCGGTAGCCACCATGGGCACCTGGAAACGAAATACGGAACCTTCTCCCGGCACGGACTCGGCGCGGATTTCTCCGCCAAGCAGGTTTACCAGCCGCTGGCAGATGGCGAGCCCCAGACCCGTGCCTCCGAAGCGGCGGGTGGTGGAGGCGTCGGCCTGTTGGAACGGCTTGAAGAGCTGATCCGCCAATGCCGGATCAAAGCCGATACCGCTGTCCCTGACCTCGAAGCCGAGCCGCTGGTCTTCCGCCCACATGCGGGTGTGGACGCCGCCGTTGAGGGTGAATTTGATGGCGTTGGCGACGAGATTCATGAGCACTTGGCGGATGCGGATGAGATCGCCGGCCACGACTGCCGGGACGGAGGGCATGGTCTCCCACGTGAGCGCGAGTCCTTTGGTCCGAGCGTGGTGGAGGTGGAGTTCCATGGTTTCGGTCACGAGGGCGCGGGGATCGAAGGCGATGGTTTCGATTCGGATGACGCCGCTTTCGATCCGGGAGAAATCGAGCACGTCGTTGATGATGTGAAGCAGGATGTCACTGCTGTGGCGGATGGCTTTGAGGTGGTCGTGCTGGAGCGTAGAAAGCGGGGTCTCCAGCAGCAGGTCGGTGAAGCCGATGACGCCGTTGAGGGGGGTGCGGATCTCATGGCTCATCGTCGCGAGGAAGAGCGATTTCGCCTCGTTGGCGCGCTCGGCGATTTCCTTGGCCTCGCGGAGGTCGTCTTCCGCCTTGCGGCGTGCGACGAATTGGCCCATCTGGTTGCCGGCGTCGGCAAAAGTCCGGGACAGTGCCTCGTCGGGTTCTTCAAGATCCGGGCCGAAGAACTCGAAAACTCCGACGATTTCATGGTTGGAAACGATGGGAAAAGCGAAGGCACTACGAAACTGATGAGTGGCGGCGAGCTCGGAACGCGGCCATTCGGGAAAGGCTCCGAGATCCTCGATCCAGACGGGTTTCCCGGATTGCCAGACCAATCCGGGAAAGAGCCGGCCACAGGGAACTTCCAGGCTTCGCGACATTTCGACAAACGCCGGGAAGTATTCTTCAGGACGATGCCACAGCACCAGCAACCGCATCGAATCCACGCCGGAGCCGCGCATCCAGAGCATCGCCAGCGAGCCGTCAAGATGTCCGCAGAGCCTTTGCACGAGGCGCGCTCCCGCCTGGCGGATCGACCGTGCCAGAGCGAGAACCTCTGATATGTCCTGCTGGATCGCGCGCCGACGATCATTGGCACGCTGGCGAGTGACGTCCCTCTCGACCGCCATGAAATTGACCAACCGGCGCTCGTTGTCGAGGATGGGTTGGATTTCCAGTGAGAGCCAAAAGGTATGGCCATCCCTGCGGTAGTTGAGAATTTCAGTGCGGATTCCCCGTTCATCGGCGAGGGCCTCGCGGATGAGTTTGACCGTCGCGGGGTCGGTCTTGGGCCCTTGCAACAAGGCACCGGGTTTTTTGCCGCGGACTTCGTCCAAGCCATAGCCCGTGATCCGGACAAAGGCTTCGTTGACCCATTCGATGCGGCCTTGGGAATCGGTGACGACCACGGCGTTGTCGGTGCGGGAGGCGACGAGGGCGAGTTTGCTGGATTCGCGTTCTTGCTCCAAGAGGCGCTGGTTGGCTTCGCGGAGTTTGGCGCGCTCTCCGGTCAGCGAGCTCGCCAGGGACTTGAGCTCCGCCACGGCGGTCCGTTGGTGTTGGACGAGTTGCAGCAGGTCGAAGATCGGGTCATGCACCGCAAAGTCGCTGCTGGTCAGGCCGTTTTCCGTGACCTCTTCCGGGGTGGTGAACCACGGGGAGGCGAGAAACACCCCCGCTCCATCATCCGTGCCGGAAAGGATCAACTGGCCGCGGAAGAGCCG
>JBFZFJ010000455.1:0-3267 GCA_041306405.1 Verrucomicrobiales bacterium
GGACGTGACTGCGGCGGAAGATGCCAGCCGGGTGCGCAACCGCAACGGGTTGCTGGTGCTGGGCATCCTGCGCCGCTGCGCGATGGGAATCTACCACGACTGGCGGCGTGGGCGCAAAAACCCAAGGTAGCTCTATCAATGCACGCAAAGCGCCTGAAACCGCGATAGGGAAAGCAGTTATCAGGCGGCGGTCAGACGCTCTCCAGCGCCAGATAGGCCTCGATTTCCCGCGACGGGTCGTGGGCGCGCATCAACGCCTCGCCGATCAGCACGGCGTTCGCCCCGGCGTCGAGCACGCGGCGGGCGTCTTCCACGGACTTGATGCCGCTTTCGGAAACGAGCAGCACGTCGTCCGGGACTTCCTCGGCGAGCTGCTCGGTGGTCGCGAGGTCGACGGCGAAGGTCTTCAAATTCCGGTTGTTCACGCCGATGAGGTCGGCGCCGAGTTCGAGGGCGCGCTCCATTTCCCGCAGGTCGTGGACCTCGACGAGCACATCGAGCGAGAAGGATTTAGCCTCGTCGTAGAGGCGGCGGAGCGTTTCGTCGTCGAGCGCGGCGACGATGAGCAAGATCGCGTCGGCACCGGTGACGACGGCTTCGTGGATTTGCACCTCGTGGATCATGAAGTCCTTGCGGAGGAGCGGGGCGTCGGAAAATTTCGAGATCTGCGAGAGATAGGCGAGCGAGCCTTGGAAATATTGCTCGTCGGTGAGAATCGAAAGGCAGGACGCGCCGCCTTCCAGATAGCGCTTCGCCTGGCGGACCGGGTCGAAGTCCGGATCGATCAAACCGACGGAGGGCGACGCCTTTTTCACCTCGGCGATGACGCCGAGCCGGCCGGGTCCGCGATCAATCGCGGCGCGGAAGCCGCCGAAGTCGTTGCGCTGGAGAGCGCCGGCGCGGAGCAGCGCGGCGCGCGGCATGAGGGCGGCGACTTCGAGGTGTTTGGTGGCGATAATTTCGGCGAGCTTGTCGGACATGCGTGCGGCAAAGGAAACGCAGTGCCGGAAAAATGAACATGGAAAATTTGTGAATTTTGGCTTGCCCGTGATCCGGCCCCATGTAGAAAGCCGTCGACGCGTTTTCCGACGCGGGCGTAGCTCAGTGGTAGAGCGCCACCTTGCCAAGGTGGATGTCGTGAGTTCGAATCTCATCGCCCGCTCCAATTTTCCCGGAGCGCATTTCCCCTCCGCAATTAACCATGTTCGTTTGGTCGAAACTCTCCGCCGCGAAGTGGATGGACGCTTGGGAGGAAAGGTTCGCAGGAAATCCAAACCTGGTCATCGAGATGATCAAGGGCGGCAAATCCATCCGCGTCCGGCTCTTCTGCGCCACCCAAAAGGAAGCCGACGCCGTCGTCGCGCGATTCGGCGGCAGCGTCCGCAAAATGGCCGCCGCCGAGTGGGACAAGCCGGTCGAAGCCCCCCGCCCCGTCAAGGTGCGCGACGTTTTCGTGCTGACCGCGGAAAAACGGCCGAAGGAACTCGCCGCGCTGAAAAAGGCGAATCCGAAGCGCGAGATCATCGTGATCCCGCCGGAAATGGCCTTCGGCACCGGCGACCATGCGACCACCTCGACCTGCCTCCGCCTGCTTGTAGACGTAGCCCGCGCCCGCAAAGGCACGGACTGGACGGTCGCCGACCTCGGCACCGGCACCGGCGTGCTGGCCATCGCCGCGAAGAAACTCGGAGCCGGCGAGATATTTGCTTGCGATTACGATCCTTTCGCCGTCGCCGTCGGCATCCGCAACATCGAGCGCAACGGCACGCCGGACATCCTGATGAAGGAACAGGACGTCCTGAAATGGAAGCCGCGCAAGAAGGGCTACGACGTCGTGCTCGCCAATCTGTTTTCCACCATCCTGATCGAAGCCTGGCCGGTGATCGCGAAATCGCTCGCGCCCGGCGGCGACCTGATCGTTTCCGGCATCCTCGCGACGCAGGCCTGGGATGTTTTCAAAGCGGCCGCCGCCAGCGGGCTCGGCTTCACCAAGGTGGTGAAAAAGGGCAAATGGGTGACCGCGCACGGCGGGCATTTGGTGGATTTGATCGCGGCGGGAAAATAAGGGGCATCGGGTCAAGTCCGAGTTGGTAGAGATCAGACTCGGAGCGAGACGCTCCGAAGACGGTCTGGCGCGAGACGCGCCAGCCACACTTTTCCCGATCACTTCTGGCAGACCGGGCACCAATACGTCGCGCGCTGGCCGAGCACCGCATGGCGGACCAGCGTTTCGCAACTGCGGCAGGACTCGCCTTTCCGGTCGTAAACGAAGAGCCGCTGCTTGAAATAGCCGGGCTGGCCGTCCGAGTTGAGGAAGTCCCGCAAGGTCGTGCCGCCTTCCTCGATGGAGGCGGATAGAACCTGGCGGATGGAGGCGACGAGTTTTTCCAAACGCGGCTTCGTGAGCTTGTTGGCTGGGCGATCCGGCCGGATGCCGGCGCGGAACAACGCCTCGGAAGCGTAGATGTTTCCCACGCCGACGACGGTTTTCGCGTCCATGATGACGAGCTTGATCGCGGCGGAGCGTTTAGCGCAGGCGGCTTTGAGATGCTCCGCGGTGAACGCGTCTTCCAACGGTTCCGGGCCGAGGTCTTTCAGCAAGGCGTGCGACATTGGGTCGGACTCCATCAACCGCAGCACCAGTCCGAAGCGCCGGGGATCGTGGAAGCGCAGCTGTTTGCCATTTCCCAGGGTGATGCCGACGTGGTCGTGCTTTTTCCAATCCTCCGTCGGATCGATCACCCGCAAGCTGCCGGACATGCCGAGGTGGATCAGCAGCGTCGAGCCGTCGTCGATTCCAAGTAACAGATACTTCGAGCGCCTCGTCACACTCAGGACGCACCGCCCTTCGATCTCCATGATGTTCTCCGAAATCGGCTGGCGCAAATCACGGCGCCGGATGATCAGCTCGGTCATCCGCGCGCCCGTGACATGCGGCTCGATGCCGCGGCGGGTGGTTTCGACTTCGGGGAGTTCGGGCATGATTCAATGGAGGGCGTGACGGAGGGGTTTCAGTCCATGTGAAACACCTCCGCGAGCGGGCTGCAGACCGGCGAGTGATCCGGGTGGGTGTCCATGATGTCGGCCATGTGGTCCCACCACTGGCGGACGAGCGGGTGCCGCGGCAGCGTGTCCTCGGTGTGTCCGTCGGCGAGTTTCTGCTCGGCGAACAGGGTCAGGGTTTCCGGGTCGAGAAAGATCGAGTAATCGGAAACCCCGGCCTCGGTGAGAGCGCGGGAGAGTTCGGGCCAGATCTCGTCGTGGCGT
>JBFZFJ010000456.1:0-3978 GCA_041306405.1 Verrucomicrobiales bacterium
CTCCCCGCCGACCGTTCGGATTTCCTCACTCTCATCGACCGCTCGCTGCACCTCTAGCCGCTTGTGATTTGCATTTGCACCGAACGGAACCCCGGCCCAAACTGCATCCTCATGGAAAAACGACTGCCGAAAATCATTCGGTTCGCCAGCCGCGTGCTGCGCGACTTTTTCCTGCGCAATCACGGCCTGCTGCTCACCGCCGCCGTCGCCTATAACATGATGCTCTCGCTGATTCCCCTCTCGGCCGTGCTCATGGTCATCTTCTCGCACTTCATCGACGAGTCGCTGCTGATGGAAACCATCACCGCGGAAATCTCCCTCCTCGCCCCGGGATTCGCCCCCACCCTCACCGAGGTGCTCACCGGATTCCTGCGCACCCGCGAGCTGATCGGCTGGGTCGGCGGCATCTCGCTGCTGCTCTTCAGCTCGCTCGCCTTCCGCGTCATGGAGGACGCCATCTCCATCATTTTCAACCGCCCGCTGCCGACCCTGAAACGCAAGTTCTGGGTCTCCGCGCTGATGCCCTACCTCTTCATCCTCATCGTCGCCGGCGGACTGATAGGAATCACCGCCGTCAACGCCGTCATCGACGCGCAGGACCAGAGAAACCACCAGTTTCTCGGTATCGACGCGCTGCTTCACCAGCATGTGAACCACCTCATCTACCTGATCGGGGTCCTCGGGCTGGTCCTGCTGTTCACGCTCTTCTACAAGATCATGCCAGTGGCGAAAGTCTCGTTCCGGCGCGCCCTCGCCGGTGGTCTGACCGCCACCATCCTCTGGGAAATCGTCCGCCACCTTCTCGTTTCCTATTACACCAAAATCTCCGTGGTCAACGTCCTCTACGGCTCGATGGCCACCATCATCATCGTCCTACTCACGCTGGAAGCCGTCGCCCTCATCCTGCTGCTGGGAGCCCAGGTCATCGCCGATCTCCAGCGCAGCGCGAACGCCGGCATCCCGTGGCACGAAGATCCGGACGGCGAGCGTGGCGGAGATCACCGGTCGCCGCGAAGCTCATCAAACAGCAACCTCGGCGACCGGTGATCGCCTCCACACCCCATGAAACCCGTTAGCGACATCCACGTCAGTTCCAACCTCGTCCTGCCATCCCCGCTCGACCTGCTCGCACAGCTGCCGCCCAGCGACAGCGACACCGACTTCATCTTCCAAAGCCGCCGCGCGATCCGCGAAATCATCTTCGGAAACGATCCGCGCCTGCTCGTCATCGCCGGCCCGTGCTCCATCCACGACATCGCCGCGGGCCGCGAATACGCCGAACGCTTCGCCAAGCTCGCCGACCAGGTGAAAGACCAAATGCTGCTGGTCATGCGCGTCTATTTCGAGAAGCCCCGCACCACCGTCGGCTGGAAAGGCCTCATCATGGACCCGCGGCTCGACGGCAGCAACCGCATCGCCGAAGGGCTCCACATCGCCCGCCAATTCCTGTTGGACATGATCCGTCTCGGCATCCCCACCGCCACCGAGCTGCTCGACCCGATCACCCCGCAATACATCGCCGACCTGATCAGCTGGTCGGCCATCGGCGCGCGCACCACCGAATCCCAGACCCACCGCCAGATGGCCAGCGGTCTCTCGATGCCGCTTGGATTTAAAAACGGAACTCTGGGAAATCTCGAACCCGCCATCAACGCGATCAAAGCCGCCGCCCAGCCGCAGACCTTCCTCGGCGTGGGCATGGACGGCCGCGCCTCCGCCGTCACCACCACCGGCAATCCCGACTGCCACATCATCCTGCGCGGCGGCGAAAGCGGACCTAACTACGACGCAAAGAGCGTGATCGAAACCCGCGAGATGCTCGTCAAACACGGGCTCAAGCCCGCCATCATGATCGATGCGAGCCACGGAAATTGCGCGAAGGACCACCACCTCATGCCCGCCGTATTCGAGGAAATCGTCCGCCAGCGCGCCGCCGGAGACAGCTCCATCATCGGAGCCATGCTCGAAAGCCACCTCGTCGCCGGCGCCCAGAAATTCCCCCAGCCGCTCGACCAGCTCGTCCACGGCCAAAGCATCACCGACGCCTGCATCGGCTGGGAAACGACGAAGAAGCTGCTCCTGCAAGCCGCCACCTGCTGATTCAAAAGTTGACAACTTGACCACATCGAGCAGGCTCTTTCCATGAAAACGATGACCATCGCGGAATTCAAGCGGCACCTCCCGACCCTCTTGGGAGAGGTCGCCAAGGGTGAAAGCATCATCCTACAAAAAGGCAGGAAGCGCGAAAATGTCGCCATGCTCACCCCCTTCAAGGCCGAGCCGGCCAAGGCCCGCGAACTCGGCCTGCTCGCCAAGCGCGGCAAACCCGTCTTCAAAGACTGGTCCATCAGCGAAGAAGACTTCCTCGCATCCCGCTAACCCATCGCCTGGCTGCTCGATACCCACGCCTTGCTCTGGGCCTTGTTCGAACCCGACAAACTCGGCCGTAAAACCCGCGCCATCCTCAAGGACCCGGCGAACGAGGTTCTCGTCAGCCCGCTCAGCTATTGGGAAATCAGCTTGAAATTCGGCCTCGGCAAACTCGTGCTACCGGAGACCGACCCATCGGAAATCCCCAGCGCCGCCCACCAACTCGGATTCATCGAAGAACCACTGGCCCCCGAGATCCTCGCCACCTTCCACCGACTTCCCTACGCGCCGGACCACCGGGATCCCTTCGATCGGTTACTGATCTGGCATGCCATCCGCCGCAACCACACGCTTCTGAGCAAAGACCGGGCGATGCCGTTTTTCAAAGCCCACGGCTTGAATTTCACATGGTGACCCAGGAATAGCTCCGTCGCCATCCGCCGCGAATGGGTGCGGGACAACAAAGTCACGAACGGCGAAACGCGTTCGCCGTGGGCTTTTCTCCTCGTCTCCCCGATTTTCACCTGTCGGATTCAGGGGCGATTTATGAAAAAGCCATTGCTCCATGGAATTGCCGCCTGTCTCTGGCTCAGTCTCTTCACCGCTGCTCACGGCCAGGCCAAACCCTTCGAAGTCGAGTCCGGCGATGAATCCGGCGCACGGATGAAACAGATCCGCGTCCAGGTCGAGTTCATCGATGTCTCCCACGAGCAGTTCACCGAGTTGATGTTCGGCCCCAAGCCCCCGGCCAACGACGGGGACCTCCGCCAGCAGGTGGCCCGGCTCATCAAGGACGGCCAGGCGAAACTCATGGAAACCTGCATGTTGGTGTGCCGCAGCGGTGAGAAAGCCACGCTTGAGTCCATCCGCGAGGAGATCTATCCGACGGAATACCAGCCGCCGGGGCGGCCATGCGGAAATCCTTCGAATGGCCGTCTCGCATCCGATCCTCCCATCAATCCGGCATTCCGGGCTCCCACCGCATTCGAGACACGCAACACGGGCGTCACTTTCGAAGTCGGGCGTCACTTTCGAAGTCGAGCCCCTCTTGGAATCCGATGGCACCATTGATCTCCGGCTGAGCCCGGAAATCGTCAACCGGCTGCGACTTGAGACCTGGATGGAGCACGTGGATCAATGGGGCGACGGATCGATCCGCATGCCGATTTACGAAAGCTGGAGGTTCAACACCTCCGTCAGCGTGGCACCCGGCAAGTTCGAACTCATCACCGCCCTCACACCAAAGACAAACGCGCCGGCCCCGGCGGTAACCCGCAAGATCCTCGTCTTCGTCCGCGCCGACGTCCTGCCGGCTCCCTGATTGACCATTGGTTTGCCAAATGGATTTTTACCCGCACTCGCGGTTAGGCGGAAGAGCCGCTGAGGCGCGCGGCTACTTTTGCGGCGGCGCGTCTTTCGCGGGCACGTAAACCAAGCCGCCGCCGTTGATACAGTAGCGCTGGTCGGTGGGGGTGCCGTAGCCCTCGCCCTTGAAAACGTGGCCCAGGTGGCCGCCGCATTTCGCGCAGGTGACTTCGGTGCGGACCGTGCCCAGCGAGCTGTCTTCCTTGAGCACCACGTTCTCGGCCTTGGCCGGGTCGTAGAAGG
>JBFZFJ010000457.1:0-11108 GCA_041306405.1 Verrucomicrobiales bacterium
TGACCGAAATCATCGACCTCATGGCTGGCCATCCGCTCAACGCCGATCAAGCCGACTACCTCGAAACCCTCGCCGAGCTTGCCGAAGCCTATGAGTCCGCGAACCATCCGGTATCCGCATCGCTACCGCCCCATGAATTCCTCGCCGCCCACCTCGAAAACATCGGCATGACCGCCACCGAGTGGGGCAAGCTCATCGGCATCGACCGCTCGACCGCTTCCCGGCTTCTCCACGGCGAGCGCAAGTTCAACACCGGCCACGTCAGGAAAACCGCCGAGGCTCTCGGTCTGGAAGCATCCCTACTGATCTAAACCGGCAATGCCAATGCGACAAAGGGGGATTTGCCGCGCAGTTCCCAATGGGACCTGTTGGGCCGCCAGCCCTATAGCCAAAAGTGCCGGGAACAGGACTCGAACCTGCACACCTTTCGATACCAGAACCTAAATCTGGCGCGTCTACCAATTCCGCCATCCCGGCTTGCGGACGGGACTCTACCGGGGCGCGGGCGCGGGGCAAGCACACATTGCACGGCGGGAGAATCCGCTTGTGGACGGCTGCGGGAGTGGCTGTGTTGTGGGAGATGAAAGAAGTTTACACTCACCACGATCTGGCGCGGCTGGGCTATTTCAAGACGGTGCTGGATGAGGCGGGCATCGCGAATTTGATCCGTCACGAGAGTTTGTACAACCTGGCGGTGCCCTTCGCGGTGATGCCGTCGTTGTGCGTGCGGGATGACGGGGATTACGACCGCGCGCTCGAGTTGCTGCGCAGCCACGCGGAGAGTCCGCCGGTTTCGGGAGCGGATTGGGCGTGCGCATCCTGCGGCGAGGCGGTGCCGGCGTCGTTCGATTCCTGCTGGAAATGCGGTGCGGCCCGACCGGCGGTTTAGGGCGGGCCGATCCCGAGGCGGTGCCAGGTTTCCGGCGGAGTGACGGGTGCGGCGGGTGAGTTCCACGAAAGTTCGAGGACGTGGAAACTGCCGCCGAGGTGGGCGGGGTGGGTGAGGGTTTGGAATTGGCGGATTCCGGCGGCGTCGGGGTTTCCTTCCTGCGCGAGCAGCCAGTCGCGGGCCTGGCCGGTGAGCCAGCTGCCTTGCGAGGAAAACGCGACGGGCCGGCAGCCGAGCGGGATCGCGGTTTCCGCGACGGCAGTGAAATCGACGTGCGCGGTGATGTCGATTTCCCCGGGCGTGGCGAGCGGGTTTTCCGCGGCGCGGTGTTTGGAGAAGGTGCGGAGGGTGCCGGTTTTGCGGTCCGGGTGATAATATTCGGGCCGCGCGAAGCCGTAGTCGGGCCAGAGGAGTAAGCCCGAGGAAAGACAGCGGGTGAGTGGTTCGAGGAAGTCCCGGAAGTTCGTGCGGACTTCGGTGCGGTAGCCTTCCGGGAACGAATTTCCTAGCGGAGCAAGCGCGTCGAGCAAGGCGGGGAGCATGATTTCATGACCGGCCTGCCAGACGAAATCGCTGTCCGGGGCGGCCGCGACCGTACATTCGCGCCAGCCGCCGTTAGCCCGTTCGACGACGTGGAACGGCAGGGCGTCGAGCAGTTCATTGCCGAAGGCGATGCCCGGCAGGGGATCTGCGTGGAGCTCGCAGGCCTCCGTGATGAAGCACGTTTTCCCCTGAAATCCGCGGAGCGTTTCCCGCTGTGCGGCTTGGAGACGGGGCAAGGGCTCGGGGACGGCGTATTCGAGCGCGGCGAATGCCTGCGGATCGAGCCGGGAAATCGCGCCGAGAATGTCGGCGGCGAGCGTGCCGTCGTGTGCGCCGCATTCGATGATCCGCCAGCGCGCGGGCGAGCCGGATTCCCGCCATTCGCGGAGAAAGCGCCGGGCCAGCAACTCGCCGAACAGCGGGCCCACGCTCACGCTGGTGAAGAAATCTCCGCCGCGCCCGACCTGGCGGGTTTCGCGGGCGTAGTAGCCGAGCGATGGTTGGTATAAGGCGGCGGCCATGAAATCCGGAAACCCCAGAGGGCCTTCCCGCGCGATCCGGTCCCGCAAAATCGCCCCCAACGAAGGGGTTGCGGGGGCCGCGTCGCTCGGATAGCGTTCCGCTCGCGTGACCGAATGGCAGGTCGGTGATGAATCCGGATCAGGCATGGCAAAAATTCAAAAAACGAATCGGAAGAAGAGCAGCAAGCGCTGGTTCTTCAAGCGCAAAGGCTTTTGGCTGACCGTTCTGGTGCTGGGCTTGCTGATGGGGCTGGTCGCGGGCGGAGCGGGTTGGCTGTTCATGGAGGCCTACACCCGCGAATACCGCCAGCGCGCGGCGACTTACGATCTCGCGCGCATCAACGACCTTGAGGAACCAAGCATCATTCTGGACCGGAACGGCAAGGAAATCGGCCGGATCTTCGTCCAGAACCGCAGCGTGATCCCGATCGAGCGGGTTCCGGAAATTTTCATCAAGGCCCTGCGCGCCGGCGAGGACTCGCGGTTTCTGTCGCATCATGGCGTTGACTACATTGGCGTCGCCCGCGCGGTCATCTTGAACGCCCAGGGCGGCAACCAGGGCGCGAGCACGATCACCCAGCAGTTGGCGCGCAACGCCTACAACCTCAAGCAGGAGGCGGTCTTGCGGAACGAGACCACGATCCAGCGGAAAATGGTCGAAGCCTTCCTCGCGCGGCGGATCGAGGACCGTTACTCGAAGCGGGAAATCCTCAGTTTCTATCTCAACCGCATCTATTTCGGCAGCGGGTTTTACGGCATTCGCTCCGCTTCGCTTGGATACTTCGGCAAGGAGCCGGCGGAGCTAACTGTCGATGAGTGCGCATCGTTGGTCACCTTGATCAAAAATCCTAACGGTCGCTCGCCGCTGAACAATCCCAAGGCGAATCTGGACGGGCGCAACTACGTGCTCGGCCGGATGCGCGAGGAGCACATGATTTCCTCCTCCGAGCTGGCCCGGCTCAAGAGCTTGCCGCTTTCCCTCAATTCGCAACCGCTGCGCCGCGGCACTTCGCATCTCTATGAGCGGGTCGCGGAAGCCGTCGGCCAGGCGCTCGGCGAGGACGCGCTGGCTTCCGGGAAATTCAGGATTCACACCACGATCCTCGCCGAAGCGCAGAATGCGGCGCAGAAATCCTTGTTGGAAAGCCTGGCGACAGCCGAGGCCCGGCCGGGATACGCGCACCAGAAATATCAGGACTATCGGAAAAGTAGCTCGAAGCCCGCCACCTATCTTCAAGGTGCCGCGCTGATGCTCGACCACGAAACCGGCGAGGTGCTTGCCCACGTCGGCGGGCGGGACTACGCGCAGGTTCCCTATGATTTCATCGAGCTCGGCAAGCGACCGTTAGGTACCGCGTTTTTCCCCTATATCTACGCGGCCGGCCTGAGCGGCGGGCAGACGCCCGCGTCGCTCATCGAGGACGAACCTATGGACAACCGCGCGGTGATGGTGGGCGGCCAGGAAGGGATTCTCGGCGAGTGGGGGATGGAAGTCCCGTCGCCGACATACGCGGGGCAGATCCCGGTGCGCGAGGCGTTGGAAAATTCAAAGATCGCCGCCACGGTGCGCTTCGCCGGAATGGCGGGCTTGCAACGGGTCGTCGATACCAGCGTCGCCTTCGGACTGCCGCTGCAGAAGGCGGAATTGCTGCCGCGTCTCGCGGTCGGTTTCGAAGAGGTCTCGATGAAACAAGCGGTGCGGGCGATGACGACCTTTCCCCTCGGCGGGATGTCCGGGCCTGACAAGCTGGTCTATCTGGACCGCGTCGAGAACGCGGCGGGGCGGGTGGTGTATCGCCGCCAGCGCCAGGCGAAGACGTCGCGTCCGGTCATCGACCCGGCAACGGCGTGGCAAGTCCACAGCATGATGGCCGGTTCGCTTTACCGCGGCAGCTCGAAGGGGGTTCTCGGCGAATTGGTCGAAAAACCGTTCAGCGGGGCGGGCAAGGGCGGCTCCACCTACGGCTTCTCGGACTCCTGGTTCATCGGTTATAACAAGCGGATCACCTGCGGGGTGTGGACCGGATTCCTGACGGGCAGCGGCGAGCCGATCTATCCGGGAGCCTTCAGCCGGGATCTCGCGATGCCGGTCTGGCAGGCCGCCATGAACGCGGCGGCCCCGTCGTTCGGCGGCGGGGGATTGTCGGCTCCGGCCAGCGTGATCGAGATTCCCGTTTGTGCGACTTCCGGACAGCGCGCGACTCAGTTCTGCCAAGAGCACGTCGAGGATATAGGCTCCGGAAAAGTCCGCTCACGTTCCACGGCGATGTCCGAGTATTTTCGCAAGGGCACGGAAAACCTGCCGTTTTGCACCGTCCATTCCGGAGCTGTCAGCGACGGCGCGATCCCAGAAATGGCCATCCTCAACATGCCCGCGCTCGACGCCGTGCCGGTCCGCCCGAAGGAGCCTGTCCTCATCGGCGACGATCCCTATCACATCGAAGTCCCGAGTTTCGCGGCGACATCCGCCGAGGCCGGGCTCGTCCGCCGCCACACCAACGTGCTCGACAGCCTGGACCTCGGGGATGTCGAAGAAGGCATCCCGCTGAAGCCTCCGGTGCGGCTCCAGATTCTGGACGAGTGATTTTCGCGGAGAAAATGATGAGCTGGCTGCAGCAATCCGGGAATTGATCCATTCGTGAAATTAGCCTTGAAAACTAAAATTAGCTTCGGCTAAGTTGTCGGGACATGACCACTCGATTCCTCAAATCAGCCGCATTTCCGCTCGTCGTCATGGCTAGCGGAATTTCAATCAGCCCGGCCGCCGGTCTCCGCCCGCTCAGCACCGACCGACCCGACACCACCGAAAGCCCGCGCACCGTGGACGCCGGGCATTTCCAATTCGAAATGGAAATCGCCAGTTCCACCCGCGACGGCGGCGCGCGCGAATTTTCGCTCGGGGAGCTCAACGCCAAGATCGGCCTCGATCACGCGACCGATCTGCAAGTGGTGATGCCGTTCTACAGCCACGTCCGCAACGGCGGCGAAGGCTTCGGCGACATAGAAATCCGCATCAAGCGCAATCTCTGGGGCAATGACGAGGGCGCGACCGCTCTGGCATTGATGCCGTTTATCAAGATTCCTACGGCGAACGGTGACCTCGGAAACGGCGAGTTTGAAGGCGGCTTGATCGTCCCGCTCGGCTTCGACGGGCCAGCCGACTGGTCCTGCGCGGTGATGGCGGAACTGGATGTGGAGGCGGATGAAGATGGCTGCGGCTACCACCTCGGCCTGCTGAACTCGGCCACGGCCAGCCATGGATTGACGGAACATACCGCGATCTTCCTCGAAGCAGTCAGTGTCCTGAGCGCTGAATCCGGATCGGACTGGGAAGCTTATTTCAACACCGGCATGACTTGGGCGGTGACTCCGACCTGGCAAGTCGACGGCGGCGTAAGAGTCGGCCTCACGTCGGCCTCCACCGATTTCACGCCATTCCTGGGGCTGAGCACGAAGTTTTAAATTTAGCCTCATCTAAAATTCTACATTGTAGCGAATATGAAATTTGACATTGATACGCCCATGAAACGTGTTGCCCGCAGAAGCGTGCTCCTGCTCGCGACTGGGTTGTGCGCCATGCTCGCCGTCGGCTGCGGTGGAGCGAAAAAGCCGTCCGCCTCGGGCAAAAAGCGGGTGGTGACGAGTTTCACCATCATCGCCGACATGGCCCGTGAGGTCGCCGGGGAGGCGGCGGAAGTGGAGTCGATCACCAAGCCCGGCGCGGAGATCCACGGCTACGAACCGACTCCGAAAGACATCGTCAAGGCGCAGGGCGCGGACCTCGTTTTGTGGAACGGCATGAATCTCGAACTCTGGTTCGAAAAATTTTTCACCAACGTGAAGAACGTGCCTGGCGCGGTGCTGACCGAGGGCATCACGCCCATCGGCATCGGCGAGGGGCCCTACTCCGGCAAGCCGAATCCCCACGCCTGGATGTCACCGGCGAACGCCGTGATCTATGTGGAAAACATCCGCCGCGCGCTCGTGAATGCGGACCCCGCCAACGAGGCGGTTTACACCGCCAACGCCGCCGCCTACACCGCGAAAATCAAGGCGCTCGACGAACCGATCCGCCAGAAACTCGCCGCCATCCCGGAGGATCAACGCTGGCTGGTTAGCAGCGAGGGCGCCTTCTCCTACCTCTGCGCCAACTACGGTCTCAAGCAGCTCTATCTGTGGCCTATCAACGCCGACGCCCAAGGCACTCCGCAGCAAGTGAAGCAAGTCATCGACGGCGTGCGGGCGAACCGGATTCCCGTGATTTTCTCCGAGAGCACCGTCAGCGACAAGCCCGCCCGGCAGGTCGCGAAGGAAACCGGAGCCCGTTACGGCGGCGTGCTTTACGTGGACTCCCTGACCGCCGCGGGTGGTCCGGCACCGACCTATTTGAAACTTCTGGAGAGCAATGCCGAGACCATCGTGAAAGGATTCCTCCGTCCGCAATGAGCACTCAGCAAGATCTCCCGCAGCTCGACGTCGAGGGCGTTTCAGTATCCTATCCGAACGGTCATCTCGCCCTGCACGATACCACGTTCCGCCTCGAGGGCGGCACGATTTGCGCCCTCGTCGGCGTCAACGGAAGCGGCAAGTCCACGCTTTTCAAGAGCATCATGGGCTTTGTGAGACCGAAGTCCGGCAGCGTGAAAATCAACGGTCTGCCGGTGCGCGCCGTGCTCAAGCAGCACCTCGTCGCCTACGTCCCGCAGGCGGAGGAGGTGGACTGGCAGTTTCCCGTTAGCGTCTGGGATGTGGCGATGATGGGCCGCTACGGCGCGATGAATTTCCTGCGGATCCCGCGTGCGTTGGACAAGGCGAGAGTCGAGGAAAGCCTGCGCCGGGTCTCGATGTGGGAGTTCCGGAACCGCCAGATCGGCGAGCTGAGTGGCGGCCAGAAAAAGCGGGTTTTCCTGGCTCGCGCACTGGCCCAGGGCGGGCGCTTGATCCTGCTGGACGAGCCGTTCACCGGCGTGGACGTGAAGACGGAGGAGGCCATCATCGTCCTGCTCCGCGAACTCCGCGCTGAGGGCTGCATCATCTTCGTTTCCACTCACAATCTGGGAACCGTCCCGGAGTTCTGCGACCAGGTGGTGCTCATCAACCGCACCGTGCTGGCGTATGGTCCCACTTCCCAGGTGTTCACCGAACAAAACCTGGCGGCGGCTTTCGGCGGCGTGCTGCGGCAGTTCAAGTTCGATCAATCCACCATCCAGGACCATGACGGTCGGGCGGTTAGCATTCTCACTGATGACGAGCGCCCGCTCATTTTCGGCAAGGACGGCCACCTCGAATACAAGGACCGCGGCGAGCACGAGGAGTTGTTGAAACAGCGATCCGAAGAGCATGAGTGAACTCCTCCAGTCCCTACTGACGCCGTTTCACTACGACTACATGCTGCGCGCCATCTGGGTCAGCGCGCTGATCGGCGGCGTGTGCGGGTTCCTGTCGTCTTTCGTGACTCTCAAGGGCTGGTCGTTGATGGGCGACGCCCTGTCGCACGCGGTCGTTCCCGGCGTCGCGCTGGCCTACATCCTCGGGCTGCCGTTCGCGCTGGGCGCGTTCGTCGCCGGTTTGTTAGCCGCTGCGACCATGGCTTTCATCAAGGCGAAAAGCCGCATCCGCGAGGACGCTACGATCGGCATCGTCTTCACCGCCTACTTCGCGCTCGGTCTGTTGCTCATCTCGCTGTTCCCGGCGCGGGTGGATTTGAAAGTCATCCTGCTGGGAAACATCCTCGGCATTTCCGATCCTGATATCTGGCAGGTCATCGTCATCAGCGCGGTCACGCTGCTGGTGCTGGGCCTGAAATGGAAGGACCTGATGCTCTTCTGCTTCGATCCGAACCAGGCCCGCACGCTCGGGCTTCCGGCCGCCGGGTTGCATGTCACCTTGCTCGCGCTGCTGGCCGCCACCGCCGTCGCGGCCTTGCAGGCGGTAGGCGCCTGCCTGGTGGTCGCCATGCTCGTCACGCCGGGCGCGACCGCCTATTTACTGACGGACCGCTTCGGTAAAATGCTCTGGCTGTCATCCACCATGGGAGTCGCCACCTCGCTGGCGGGCGCTTACGCCAGTTACTTTTTCAATGGCGCGACGGGCGGGTGCATTGTCACGCTCCAGACGCTGGTTTTTCTAGCCGCTTTTCTCTTCGCGCCGAAGCACGGCATGCTCGCCTCCCAACGCCGCCTCGCCCGCGCGGCCACCCCGCCCGCGCCATGACGGAGTTTTTCGAACCGCTGCAATACGCTTTCATGCGCGACGCGCTGCTCGTCGGAGCGATGGTCGCGGCTCTTTGCGCGGTGCTGTCGTGTTTCCTGATTCTCAAGGGTTGGTCGCTGATGGGCGACGCAATTTCCCACGCCGTGCTGCCGGGAATCGTGCTCGCATACATCGCCGGGCTGCCTCTCGCGATCGGTGCCTTCGCGGCGGGGCTGTTTTGCGCTGTCGGCACGGGCTTCATCAAGCGGAACAGCCGGATCAAGGAGGACACGGTGATGGGCGTCGTGTTCACAGGATTGTTTGCCTTCGGGCTGGTGCTCTTCAGCCGGACGCCTTCGGACATGCATCTGGATCATATTTTGTTAGGAAACATCCTCGGCATTACGCCATCCCAGATGTGGCAATCACTCGGTCTCGGCGGAGTGGTGCTCGGCGTGACGCTCGCCCTGCGGCGCGACTTGCTGCTGATCTGCTTCGATCCCGGCCAGGCGCGGGTGATGGCGCTGCCGGATCGTTTTCTCAACTACCTGCTGCTCGGCCTGCTGTCGCTTGCCATCGTCGTTTCGCTTCAGGCTGTGGGAATTATCCTGGTCGTAGCCATGCTGGTGACGCCAGGCAGCATCGCCCACCTCTGGACGGATCGCTTCGACCGGATGCTGGCCATCGCGGTCACCGCGGCCGTGGGCTCGACTGTGATAGGGATTTTCACCAGCTATCACATCGACGCGTCCACCGGGGCCTGCGTCGTGCTGGCGCAGGCGCTGCTGTTCGCAGGCTCGCTGCTGTTCGCGCCGAAATACGGAATCATCGGGCGCCGCGCTCAGCGTCCCGCCGCCAACGCGTCGATTAGATAACGCGCGGGGCGGAAGTTCTCGATGAGGATTTCCTGCTGCTGCCCGCGATTCATGCGGACCTGGCTGATGTTGAAATTGGGCGTCTTGTGCGGTGCGAACAGGATGTCGTCGTGAGTCGAATTCTCGTGCTTCTTGAACATGCTCGGCAAGATGTCGCCGCCGAGATGGTCGTCGCGCCCGGTTGCAAGATGGCAGGTGCCGAGGACCTTTTCATCCTGGATGTCCGCCCCTGAAACCGGCAGCACCTGCGTGCCAAAGCCGAGCTCGCCGAGCGTGCCGGTCATCGGGTCATCCGCCAGGCGGGCGTTGTGCGCGTCGATGGTCGCCTGGTTTCCCTGGATCAGCGTGGAGTGGATGATGCAGCGGTCTTCAACCTCAAGCACTCCCAGCGTCCCGTCTTCGTATTTCATCGGAAACTGGCCTCGGGCATCGGCTGGCACGAAGTAAACCTCGCCGGCGGGAAGATTCGCGATGTCCGGAGTTTTCCCGAGGCAGAGACCGTGGGATTTCTGCGATTCCTGGGCATTCAGGCCGAGCCATGCCGTCAAGACGCGGCCGTCTTCGAGGGCGAAGTCGATTTCGATCGAGTCGGCTTTCGTCAAAGCCACGCGCAGGCGCTCCGTGTCCTCCGACACCTCGTGATAGTTCACGGCGAGGCCTGAATTGAGGATCACGTCATTGAGCCCGTGAAGCGTGGCGCCGCGGAAACCGTATTCCTTGCACTTCGCCGTTAGGGGAGCCGTGGCGGAGAATGTGGAGATGCAGAGGATCAAGTCGTAGTTCGGGTAGATGTCGGCATCCAGTGAGAGTTTGTTTCCCTTCGTGTCCCAAACATCGTCTGCCAGATCAAGGTTCGAGCCATGGCTGCAGCGGTAGGCGAACATCTCGCCGCCGGTCATTTCAAGCTCGTCGAGAGCTCCGTCTTGCAGGCCGAGGTAGAAATGCTTGTGGGCGCTTTTCTGCACGGGAAACCCGTCGTGATCAAGGAACGCGTGGTTCTTGACGAGCTCTTCCGGATTGTCGAAATCGATTAGAATGCAAGCCCGGCACCCTTGGGTGGGGGCGAACACGGTGCCAAGAAGACGAACCAGATCGAACGGCGGGAATTCACGGTTCTCCGGGTGAAGCAGAATCTCTTCGTGAAAGTAAGCGGGAAGGGAGGGGCTCGATATCGTTGTCATGGGGCGGTATTTTAAAACCGCCCGCGATCGCCGCAACAGAAGATTTACCGGGACCTCACAGAATATCGGTATCCGCAGCGCCGCCTTCTTCCGTATCGCCTTCCTTCCGCATATCCGCGAGGACGCCGCTCATGTCGTCGAGTCTGTCCCAAAGCTCCTTAACCACATAAAACGGGGCTCCGCAGCGGACCACCAGCGCCAAACAGTCGGAAGGTCGCGCATCCAGTTCGACGATTTTACGCTCCATGATCTCGTTCTCGGCCTCCACAATCAACCGGGCGTAATAGACTTCCTGTTCCATTCGCACGATCACGGCCCGCGAGATTTTCGCCCCGAAAGTCTCCAGAGCGAGCAGAAACAAATCATGTGTCAGCGGGCGCGCCGGGAGTTGGGAGCTCAGGGACGCGTTGATTGACGCTCCCACACCTGGATCGATGTAAAATACGATGCATTTCTTACCGTCTCCCAGAAAGACAGCGCACCCCGCCTGAGTGGGTAGAAGCGCAATAGGCTCAACGCGGACGAGATTTGACATCGGCGACAACATCGCCACTCAAACCGATTTATCCAAGGCCAAAGGTCAAATTGCTCCGACCCGCTTTCCCCGTGACTCCTTCGCTGACTGGCTGAATTGAGTTCATCCTCGCCAGTGATTTTTTAAGGAAAGTTGCGTCACGTGCGACAGAGTTCTGTGAAATTCGCGGATTTGAAGTCTAATAATCAGCGAGTTGCGAAACTCAGGCGGAAACTTTCAAAAAACTCCACAAAATGGATTGACCGGCGGCGCGGGGCCGGAATAGGTTCCGCCCGTCGCCACGACGGAGGGCGGCCGAGAGACAGAGCGTCGATCGAGGTGAGAACCACCCGATCGGCTTTTTAGTCCCCTCGAAACAAGCTCTTTGACAGT
>JBFZFJ010000458.1:0-5320 GCA_041306405.1 Verrucomicrobiales bacterium
CCGCTCCGCGCCCTTCTGGTCTGCGGAGGATGCTGCCACGACTATGCCAAGCAGTCGGTCATCTTGCGGGATGGCATCCAGGCGCGGGCCAACATCCAGGTGGACGTGGTCATCAGCGAGGACAAGGGAACCAAGCCTTGGTTCCCGATGTATGAAAACAAGGATTGGGCGAAAGGCTACGATCTCATCATCCACGACGAGTGCGCCGCCGAGGTCAAGGACATGGCCTTCGTCGGGAACGTGGTGAACGTCCACAAAAACGGCCTCCCTGCGGTGAACCTGCACTGCGCGATGCATAGCTTCCGCACCGGCACCGACACATGGTTCGAGTTCCTCGGCCTCCAGTCGAGCGGCCACGGCCCGCAGAAACCGATCGCCATCGAGTTCACCGACGCGAGCCACCCGATCACCCAGGGCATGGCCAACTGGACCACGATCAACGAGGAGCTCTATAACAATCTCAAGGTTTTCCCCACCGCCAAGCCTCTTGCCCTTGGGAATCAAGACTTGGGAAGTGGTAAGAACGCAACCGCGGTGGTCGCCTGGACGAACGACTACCACGGCACGCGCGTTTTCAACACCACACTGGGTCATAACAGCGACACAGTCGCCGACGAGCGCTATCTCAATCTGGTGGTTCGCGGGGCGTTGTGGAGTTGCGACAAGTTGAACGCCGCCTACCTCAAGCCATACGCGGGTCCGCAGGGACGCTTTGAAACGCTTGCCGTCCCCGCCAAGCCGGCGAAGGAGGCCGGCGCTGGCGATCCCCCAAAAAAGTAACTGACGATTTCAAGGAATCCGGCAACCCGCCGCCGTCCATTTGCTGGCTAACCGCCGCAGGAGAGGTGGCCATCCTGAAGGACGTCAAGGTCGCCTAGGGTTTCGACGTCAGTCTTTTCTCTACCTCGAATCGCTCGCGAAGAAGTAGTCCGCCGCCGGTTCGTTGTATGAAATGGATTCCCTTTGCCGTTCTTTGCTGATGATCCGCCGATTCACCATCCTGTTTTTCCTGGCAGCCCCGCTTCATGCGGCTCCGGTATTCATCGGGACGAACACCGGGAAAAACTCGACCAGCAAGGGGATCTATCTCACGGATTTCGACGCCGCCACGGGCAGGCTCACGGAGCCCGTCCTGGCGGCGGAATATCAGAATCCCGGCTTCCTCGCGCTGCATCCCGTGAGGCCGGTCCTCTATGCCTGTGGCGCGCCGGCCACTCCGTTTGCCGATGCTTCAAGCTCGGTGGCGGCTTTCACTATCAGTCAAAATCACGGTTTGAAATTTCTCGGTGAAGCGTCAAGTGGCGGCAAGGGTGCCTGCCATGTGGCGGTGGATGCCACGGGTGGCACCGTGGCCGTGGCGAACTACGGCGACGGAACTTTTTCGACCATCAGGCTGGGTGAAGACGGCGTTCCCGGCGCGGCGGCATCGGTGATTTCCAACAAGGGCGCGGGCCCGAGCAAGCCCCGGCAGGACGGTTCACACGCGCACGGCGTGTATTTCGACCAGGCGAACCGGCACCTGTTCGTGCCGGACCTCGGACTGGACCGGGTCTTCGTCTATCCGTTCGACGCCGCGACTTCGAAGCTCGGCGAGCCGCTTCCCCCGCTCGCCACCGCCCCCGGCGCGGGTCCGCGGCACATGGCGTTTTCCGCCGATGAGAAGAACGCTTACGTGATCAACGAGCTGGACAACACCGTGCTCGTGACTTCCCACGCCGAGGGGAAATTCACCACGCTCGGAACGGTGGCGACCTTGCCCAAGGATTTCACCGACAAGAACACCACGGCGGAAATCGAGGTGCATCCGAACGGCAAATTCGTCTATGCCTCGAACCGCGGCCACGATTCGATCGCGGTCTATCGGCGCGACGGGAAGACCGGCGCGCTCGCATTCCTGCAACACGCGCCCTGCGGCGGGAAGACCCCGCGCCATTTCAAGATCGATCCGAGCGGCAGGTGGCTGCTGTGCGCCCATCAAGGTTCCAACACGATCAGCGTGCTCGCGCTCGATCCGGAAACCGGGATTCTCGGAGCGCCGGACCACACCGTCTCCGCGCCAAGCCCGATCTGCCTGCTTTTCGGCCGCTGATAGTCGGCATGGAACGTGTCCCGGCTGTCTCAGCCGGGGGCAAGCACACGGCATATCTTGCTGTTTGATGCGTGTTTCCGTCTTTCTGCTTCCGTTTGTCGCGGCATTCAAAGAGTTTGCTGGCCAAGGGGCATCAAACCCAATCTCATGCTGTATGGCGATTGATTCCAAACTGGAGGCCGATCTGAAATCCCAAGGGGTGCATGTAACTTCTTTCGAACAACTCATCAATTGGGGACGCTCCAGTTCGCTGTGGCCGCTCCAGTTCGGGCTCGCCTGTTGCGCCATCGAAATGATCGCCGCCACCATGGCGAAATACGACATGGCCCGCTTCGGCGCCGAGGTGTTCCGGCCCTCGCCGCGGCAGGCGGACCTGATGATCGTGGCCGGCACGGTGACCAAGAAGATGGCGCCGCAGGTCGTGCGGCTCTACAATCAGATGGCCGAGCCGAAATACGTCATCGCGATGGGCGCCTGCGCGATTTCCGGCGGTCCCTTCAAGGATGGCTACAACGTGCTCAAGGGCATCGACCGCTTTATTCCGGTGGACGTGATGATTCCGGGATGCCCGCCGCGGCCCGAGGCGCTGTTGGAAGGCTTGATGACCTTGCGCGACAAGATCGCGAAGGAAAAGCTGATGGGAAGCCACCGCGCCCGCCACGCCGATCCCGAGGGAGCCGCGGAAATGCCGGTGCCGGAGTTCGGCGCGCACGATCTCGAGCCAACGGCCAACCGTGAAATCTGGAACCCGCCGGTGATAGTCCGCGAAGCAGGAGGTGAGGCATGAGCGCGGAAACCGTCATCGAGCGCTTGCGTGAAGCCCTGCCAGATGCCGGCGTCTCGCTCCGCAAAAACCCCGGCCCGTCCGGCCAGCATTCGCTGCTGGTGGATGCCGAGTGCCTGATGGATGTTTGCCGCTTTCTCCGCGACACGCTCGCGTTTGATTTACTCTCGAACGTCACCGGCGTGGATTGGCCGGACGCCGCCAAGGCCGACGCCGTGGCCGTGCCCGCCGAAGGGGAGGGGACTGCAAGCGCCGGGGGATTCCTCGAAGTGCTCTATCACCTCTACTCGACCAGCCGCCGCGAAGGTCCGCTGGTGCTGCGCGCCCGCACCGTGGACCGCGAGAGGAAAAACCAAATCCCCTCGGTCGTTTCCGTTTACCGCAGCGCCGAGTTCCAGGAGCGCGAGATTTTCGACCTCTACGGAGTTGAATTCACCGGCCACCCCGACCTGCGCCGCATCCTGATGTGGGACGAGTTCGAAGACCATCCGATGCGCAAGGACTACGTCGCGCCGGATGACTACGAATACGAACCCACGCCGCACGACGCCGTTTTGGAAAAAGCCAAAGCGCACTATCCCGCAGCCCCATGATTTCCGATCCGTCCATGTTCTCCTCGTCTCCCACGCTCGAACCGGGCGCGGACGACGACCAGCTGCTGCGGATCTCGTTAGGCCCGCAGCACCCGTCCACGCACGGCGTGTTCCGCATGAACGTGGTGCTCGACGGCGAGACGGTGGTGAGCCTCAAGCCGGTGTTCGGCTACCTGCACCGCAACCACGAGAAAATCGCCGAGAACGCGACCTATCTGAGCTCGATGCCCTACACCGACCGGCTCGACTACATCTGTCCGCTCAGTAACAACTGGGCCTACGCCCACGCCGTGGAAAAACTCGCGGGCATCGAGGTGCCGGAGCGCGCCGAATTCATGCGCGTGATCACCTCGGAACTCACCCGCCTGATCAACCACACCGCCTTCATGGGTTTCATCCTCGGCGACATGGGTGCGTGGGGGTCCGCGCTGATGTATGCCTTCCGCGAGCGGGAGAAAATCCTCGATCTGTTCGAAGACCTGACCGGCGCGCGGATGATGGCGAACTTCATGCGCTTCGGCGGTTGCCGCAACGACCTGCCCGCGGGCTGGGCCGCCAAAGTGGGCGTTCTAATCGATGGTTACGGACCGTTTCTCGACGAGATGGAGGAATTGCTGATGGGCAACGAAATCCTGCTGGCCCGCACTCAGGACGTCGGCGCGCTGCCGAAGGAAGTCCTGATCAACGGCGGCATCACCGGCCCGATGTTGCGCGCCGCCGGGGTGAACTACGACATCCGCAAAGTGGAACCCTACGGCATTTACGAGCGCTTCGATTTCCGCATTCCGCTCGGTGAAAAGGGCGACTGTTACGACCGCATCATGATCCGTTTCCTGGAGATGCGCGAGTCGTTGAAAATCCTCCGCCAGGCGATCGACCAGCTTCCGGAAGGCGACTACATCCACCCCAAGGCGAAGATCCGCAACTTCAAGCCACCCGTCGGCGAAGCTTATGCACGCATCGAGGGACCGAAAGGAGAACTGGGATTCTATCTGATCAGCGACGGCACCACCAATCCGTATCGCTACCGCGTCCGGCCGCCGAGTTTCATCAATCTCACCTTGCTGGAAGACATGTGCCTCGGCCTCGATCTCGCGGACGTGGTCATCATTCTCGGAAGCATCGACATCGTGTTAGGGGAGGTGGACCGGTGAGCATCGACCGTCTGCCCGCCCCGAAAAAACCGGGCGGCTGGTCTGTGCCCGGTCTTGGGCTGCTCAAGGGCCTGGTGGTGACGGGAAAGAACATGGTCCAGAGCTTCTACCGGGAGGACCGCATGACCACCGTGCAGTATCCGGAGGAGCGCGCGCCGATCAGCCCGAACTTCCGGAACTTCCCGTTCCTCGTTTACGACAACGACGATTCGTTGGCCGGCCTGCGCTGCGTGGCGTGCGCGATCTGTGAGAAGGAGTGTCCGCCGCAGTGCATCTACATCGTGCTGGAGCGCGATGAGAACGGCAAGTCGCTCAAGCGGCCGAAGATCTTCGACATCGACGTCTCGGTCTGCATGAACTGCGGGATTTGCGCCGAGGTCTGCCCGTTCGACGCGATTTACATGGATGGCGAATACGAATTGAGCACGGACAACCGCTTCGAAGGGTTGTTGTTCCATCGCGAGCGCCTGGCCAAGTCCGCCGCCTATCACGCCGAGATCCGTCCCGAGCAAGCCGCCGAAGTGGAGGCAAGGCGCAAGGCGGAGGAAGAGAAAAAACTCGCCGCCCAAGCCGCGAAGGAAGCCAAGGCGAATACCGACAAGGAAGCCAAGGACAAGGCCGCCGCCGAAGCAAAACCACACGAGAAAGGAGAAAGCGCATGAGTTTGTTAGCCGTTCAATCCGCCGCGCCTTCCCTCTGG
>JBFZFJ010000459.1:0-9994 GCA_041306405.1 Verrucomicrobiales bacterium
GACGGCATACGAGATGCAGTGTTGTCTCGTGGGCTCGGAGATGTGTATAAGAGACAGGTTAGCACCTCTTCCAACAGTTCGAACCACTGCCCGGTGGTCGGCTTCAGTTTCAGCAGTTTCAACAATTCTCCCGCCTTTTCCGCCCGCGCCACATGCAAAGCGGGAAAGCCAACCGATCAAATCAAGTGGCACAGTTATACCATTAGGCCCTTTGGGAACCGTTCCTGGGTCTTCTACGAAAATCTTGTGAATGACCCTCACTAGCTCGTCTCCTTGGGCATCAGGGAGCATCAGGCTTAATTCCATCAAAGCCATGGAACATGCCGCCGCGGATGTGGGAGAGGTAGGGTTCCAGCAGATCGCCGGGGTAGTGTTTGTTTCCTTCCGCGTCGATTTCCACCAGGGCGGCGGTGGAGTATTTCTCGTAGAGGTAGAGCATCACGGAGATGAGGAAGCCGCCGGTGCCGCAAGCGGGATCGCAGACGGTGTCGGTGGGCTTGGGATCGAGCATTTCCACCATAGCGGCGATGATGTGTCGCGGGGAGCGGAACTGCCCGGCGATGCCGGCGGTGGAGAGCTTGCCGAGCAAGTGCTCGTAGATGTCGCCCTTGGCATCGCCTTCGGTGAGCGGGAGTTCCTCGATGCCGGCGACGGCGCGGGAGAGCAGGTTGCCGGAGGGGATGAGGCAGTTGGCGTCCTTGAGGTAGCGGCCGAGCGGGTGCTGCTGGAGATTGGTCCGCATGAAGGGGAAGAATTCGTCGCGCACGATGGCGAGCATGCGGTCGCCGCCTTCATTGCGGAAGTGGGACCAACGAATGTGCTGCTTGTCCGCCGGGAAGAGGCGCTTGAAGTCCTTCTTGAGTCGGGCTGCGCGCTTTTCTTCGCGGGATTCGGTGATGTCCAGCAGGCGGGCGAACATCAGGTAAGAGATTTGTTCGATGACCGTGATGGGATTGGTGATTCCACCGGAGTGGAAGTCCAACCAGAGGGCGTCGATTTTATTGCGGTAGGCGGTGGCGAGGGTCATGTGAGGTAAAAGCTGAGAGGCTGAGATGCTGAAAAGCTGAAATGGAGAGAGAATTACCGGGTGTTCGGTGGGAATGCTGGGGCGAGAAGGCTGAACTTGGCGGAAAGTTTTCGTATTTGCGGAGTGGTGCCCGTTGGGATAAGGTGCGTTGCGATGACTCTGACCGTGAACATACCTGACGATTTGGCAGCGGAGCTTGGCGCCGGGTTCCAGAACCTCGGCCGCGCGGCTCTCGAAGCCTTAGCGGTGGAGGCGTATGCCAAGGAAGTGTTATCGCTGGAACAAGTCCGGAGGATGCTTGAACTGGAATCGCGCTGGGAGGCGCAAGCGGTGCTGTCGAAGCATGGCGGATGGCCCGGGCACTCGGCGGATGAGATCTTGGCGGATACCCGCACTTCATTCGAATTCCGGCATGCCGTCCCGTGATCGTCGTCAGCGATAATTCCAGCCTGCTGATCCTCGATGAAAAACGCGGTCGCAAAGTTGCGAGCGCACTCGGTTTGCGGATCACCGGCACGGCGGGTCTCTTGACGGATGCCGCAGCGGCTGGCTTGATCGATTTTGAAGATGCTTTTCTCAGATTGGCTCAGACGGGATTTCGCCTGAGCGCCCAAATAGTGGAGACTTTGCGCCAAGATCTCGATAAGCGAATTCCTCGGGCGTAGTGCCGCCGGAATCCACGGGCATTCTGGGGGAGGATACCCAGGTAATTTGTCGGGTCTTTGAGCGGAACTTCCAGAATCACCACCGTCGCGCCGGGGTGCCGCTCCGTGATGGCTGCCGCGGTCTTTTCGCTGATCTCAGCAGCTTTCGGGGTGGTGAACAGGTAAACCCGGTCAAATGAGCGCTCTGCCACCACCGTCAAAATCGGCCCGGCCCGCATTTCCCCGGTCGTTCCCGAGGGAGCGAATGGGTCGTGGAAACCGGTGAATGTAAGCAGGACTTTCATGAATGAGCCGTTTCTCAAGGCCCCTTGATACGACCATCAAGTCCGCTGGGTGTAAACGTGCAAAATCAGAAATCTGTTATAATTTCATGAGGAGGGGCCGCCAGCAGCTACCAGACTCAAATTCATGAGGCGAACAAAAGAATCCAGAGCCCACATTCAAACACACCGAAAAACGTGCCAATAGCGCCGGGATTAACGCCGCGATCCCAATGCCGCAAAGACTTCAAAAAAAACTTTCCCCTCCCCTCTCTGGCCACCGAAGTGCAAATGACGCTCCGCTCTCAAAAAGTGGCGCAAAATTGGCATAGCGAATTTAAAAAACCCAGAAAAAAGGAAGTCTTCCGGCGCCCTAAGTCATTGACTTTGAAAATGGTGGGTAGAGATGGATTCGAACCAACGTAAGCTTACGCTAGCAGATTTACAGTCTGCCCCCTTTAGCCACTCGGGCATCTACCCATTCCGCTTGCGCGGGGCGGAGGTATGAGGATCGATACCGGATCTGACAAGAGGAATTTCACCCTGACAGGACATTTTCTCGGAATTGCCGGGATGGCACCGCCACCGCTCCCCTTTCAAGCCCTCATGGCCGTGGCGGATTTACGCAACTCCATCACCGTGAGCGGCGGGACGTTGAGCAGGCAGAGGTCGCTGCGCGAGAGATCGAAAAGCTCGTGTTCGGAGATCTGCAGCGAAAACTGATAAGTGATGAACACGCTTTCCGGGCCCATCGCCAGCGAGATGTTGGCGAGCAACTTCTCGCGCAGTTCGCGCTCCATGATGGTGAAGGGAATGCCCGAGACGATGTAGTCGGGATTGGAAATGCCCATCTTCGTCAGGGTTTCAGCCAAGCACAAGGCGTCGGTGTGCACCACGGTCACCCGCTTGTCGTGGACGAACTGTTTTTCCAAGTGCGCGGCGAAATGATCATCCAGCTCGATGAGCACGAGCCGCGACTCCGCGTTCATCCGCCGGACGATCTGGCGGGTGTGGCAGCCCTCGCCGGGACCGAGTTCGATGACCACCCGCGGCTTGGAGAAATCAATACGCCTCGCGGTTTTGCGGGTCAGAAACCCGGAACTCGGGACGATGTAGCCGACGCGGATCGGGTTCGCCAGGACGCGCTTGAAGAAAAGGAGGCTCATATGGAGGTGACGCGGGAGTAAAGCCGCGACCGGGCCGCAGGTCTAGCACGAGATTCAGGAGTGAATCACCCGCTGCGGACATCCGCGCCAGATTGATCCGGCCAAAGCGTCCCAAGCGCGACAATAGTTCCCGTTTCGAGAGGGGCTCAACTGACCGGTCGCAGCTCAAGGAATTTTATTTTCCATTGATTTAGAGTAACTTGAATCAATCGCCACCCACTTCGCATGAATCCTGCGAAAGGAAGGTTGGAAATCCACCCCGCCATCCGGCGAGGTGGGATCCGCGTCATCAAAACAACCAAATCACCAACCAATCCACCGTCATGAACTTCATCCAAAGATACCAACCCACCTTGTCGTGGGTGAGCGAGCTGGACCGGCTCTTCGACCAAAGCTTCCGCAATCCAGCCTTCACCCTTGGTCCGCGCGAGGCATTCCACGAGTCCGACAACGCTTGGATTCTGCGCTTGGACCTTCCCGGTTTCCGCAAGGAAGACATCAAGCTGACGATGAACGACCACACGCTCCAAGTCGCCGCGGAATCCCCTGCCGACCGGCCTTTCAGCGGGAAATTCGAAGGCCAATGGCGGCTCGGTGACGAGGTCGATGCCGCCGCGATCGCCGCCCATTTGGAAAACGGCGTGCTCGAACTGACCCTGCCGAAAAAGCCGCAGGCCATTGCCGCGCCCACCCTCATCCCGATCCAATAAATCCGAACCCTAACTCCCTAAAATCATGAATGCCTGCATGACCCCCAGCGACACCGCTCCCACCGCGGAGCAGAAGGAAATCGTCCAACGTCCGTATTTCCACGCGGAGGAGGACGAAAACGGCGCGAGCCTGCAAGTCGCCTTGCCCGGAGTGCGCAAGGAGGATTTGAAACTCACGTTCCACGAATCCAGCCTGATGATCGAAGGCAAACGCAGCGACGGGGTTCCCGAAAACTGGAAAACCCTGCGCGACACCAATCCGGCCCAGAGCTACGGTCTCAATATCCGTCTCACGTCCCGTCTTGACGGCACCAAGACCACAGCCTCGTTCGAGGAAGGAATCCTGACGCTCAAAGTGCCGGTCAGCGAGGAAGCCAAGCCGCGCGTCATCGAGGTGAAGTGAGCTCGGCACCGCGTGGAGCTCTGCTTGCGGGATTTTGATGGAACAACAACCCCTCGGAAAAATTTCTCAAATTTTCCCGAGGGAGCCCCGCTATTTGTCCCACCCCCGGTGCTTGAATGGAGGCGTTATGAACAACGCCCACACTGAAATCGTCTTCGTCCTCGACCGCTCCGGCTCCATGCAGGCGATGGTCGAGCCAGCCATCAGCGGCTTCAACCGCCTGCTTCGAGAGCAGCAACAAGTCCCCGGCCACGCGCGGTTCACGCTCGTGCTGTTCGATGACCAATACGAGCTGCCGTTCCACTCGGTGCCGATCGCGGAGGTCGTGGAACTCGACACCTCCACCTTCGTCCCGCGCGGCAGCACGGCGTTGCTGGACGCCATCGGCCGGACCATCGACGACCTCGGCAGCAAGCTCGCGGCGACGCCCGGGAAGGATCGCCCGGGCCAGGTGATCATCGCGATTTTAACCGATGGCGAGGAGAACGCCTCCACCCGTTATTCCTGGGAGGCCGTTGCGAAACGCATCCGCCATCAGTCGGAGAAATACCAGTGGCAGTTCCTTTTTCTGGGAGCGAACCAGGACGCCATCGCCACGGCCGGGAAAATGAGCATCCAGGCTAACAACACCACGAACTTCGCGATGAGCGAGTATTCCTACACCTCGTCCAAAGGAGCGCTCAGCCGGAAAATGAGCGCCTTCCGCCGCAGCAGCCAGGGTGATACCGACGCCGCCACCGTCCACGATGCCGCCGCTCCGCTGGAAACCCTGCGTGAAGAGGAGGAACGCAAGGACGACGGGAAATAATTTCGCCCCCGCGAAAGTTCCCCGCGTCGCGCGAGCTGGTGGATTGCACCCGGCCTTAGCTCATGACATCGCGGCGCGGGGATCAATTTTGCTAGATCAGGGGTTCGGTGCGGCGCTGGCGCCTTTCGAAAAGCACGGTCTCGCGATAGCCCGCCGCCCTGGCGATTTCGATGGCTTTCGGGAAATCCCGGGCAACCTCGCCGGGCGCGTGCGCGTCCGAGGAAATCACCAGGCCGATGCCGGCGGAGCACGCGAGTTCCAAAAAGCGCGGCGTCGGATAGGCTTCGCCACACGGCTTGTGCCAGCCAGCGGTGTTGATTTCGATGACGCTGCCGGCCGCAGCGATGGCGTCGATGACCGGCTCGTAAAAGCGGTCAAGATCGCCGGCGGGGACATGGGAGAATTTTTTCACCAGATCCGGGTGGGCGAGAATGTCGAACGCGCCGCTGTCCGCCATTTTCGCATAGGTTTCCCAATAGTGCGTCCAGACGGCGTCCACGTCGCTTTCCGCCCAGCGGCCGAGCCACTTCGGGTTGTCGAAATCCCAGTCGCCCAGGTAGTGGACGGAGCCGATCAGATAGTCCCAGTCGTGGCGGGAAGCGAGTTCGGCGATCCACGGTTCGCAGCCTGTCAGCCAGTCGCATTCCAAGCCGGCGCGGACGGGAATCCGGCCTGCGGCTTGGGCGCGGGCGCGCTCGATCCAGCGGAAATACTCGGGAAGTTCCGCCTCGGCCATCCGCCAGTCATCGAAGGGTTCGGGGATTTGTGGCGCGTGGTCGGAAATCCCATACTCGCTGAGTCCGGCTTTCACCGCTCCCTCGATGAAGGCTTCCGGCTCGCCCTCGGCGTGGCGGCAAAGCGGCGTGTGGGTGTGATAGTCGGCGGGCACTTGCGTATTTCGGGATGAATCGGGTTGAAGCGACGAGAGAAGCCATACTAGAGTCCCGGCACGCTGCAAGCGCCAGAGTTTCCATGTCCGACATTTCCCCAGAGCCCGCCACGGGCAATTGCGTCACCCGCTACCTCCTCGACCAACTCCGCCACCATCCGAAGCGGGTGGTTTTCACCGAAGGCGAGGACATCCGCGTCATCCGCGCCGCCGCCCGGCTGGTGGCGGAAGAAGTGGTCGCGCCGATCCTGCTGGGCAACCGCGATCGCATCCGCGCCCTTGCCGCGAAACATTCCGTTTCGCTGAAATTCGTCCACATCATCGATCCCCCGCTCGCCTCGGACTTCGGGCTGTTTTGCAAGCGGGTGGAAAACATGGCCCGCTACCGGACCATGCAGATCGGCGATCCGGCGGAAATCGTCGCCCGCCCGCACTATTTCGGCGCGCTGATGGTCCAATACGGCCAGGCGGACGCGTTGGTCGGCGGTAACCAGGCGCTTCCCGCGGCCTATTTCCGTGCGCTGCTGCAAACGATCAAACCATTGCCTAACGTCCCGAAAATCTTCGGCGTGACGATTTTGACCGGCGATCACCTCAAACATCTGGGCGGAAGTGGGATCTTGTTTCTCGCGGATTGCGGACTGAACCCGAACCCCGACGTCGCCGAGCTGGCGGCGATCGCCTTGGAAACCGGGAAACTGGCGCACCATTTCCTCGGACGAAAAGCCTTCGTGGCCATGCTCAGCCACTCGACGAAAGGTTCCGCCAACACGCCGGACGCCCAACGGATGGCCGCCGCCACCTCGCTGGCGCGGGATGAAGCGTTGAAGCAGTTTCTGGACATCGGCATCGAGGGCGAGCTCCAGGCGGATGTCGCGCTCGACCCCGAGGCCTCGGAAACGAAGCTTCCCGCCGCGGAAGCGCGCCCGACGGCGGACGTGTTGGTTTTCCCGAATTTGGACGCGGCCCACATTTCGCTGAAGCTGCTCCAGCACGTCGCCGGAGCGCAAAACTACGGCCTGCTCATCCTCGGCCTGTCCCGCCCCGCGGCGCAAGTGCCGCGGACGGCGACGGTGGAGACGATTTTCGGCACCGCCGCGGCCATCGCGGTGGAAGCCATCAAGTTCCACCAGCTTTACCCCGACGGGGAGGTCTGAGAAGGCCGGGGCCCGGTCGCGCGGGATTTGCGGAAAATCCGGCCGATAGTTTCGTTAGGTTGACGCCTCAGCACGGGTGCGCTACTGGTGCGGGGTGATTATCATCCGGAGTTTATTGATCCTGTTCATCGCCCTCGCGGGCTTGGCAAACGCCCAACTCTCGGCATCTCTCAAACTCTCCAAAAAGCAATATCTGGCGGGCGAACCCGTGATCGCCGTCGTCACCATCACCAACCACTCGGGCCGCGAACTCACTTTTACCAGTGACGGGCGCACGCAATGGCTCGATTTCATCCTGAAAGACAGCCGCGGAGAATCCGTCACGCCGAAGGGCCGCACCCTGTTTGGAAGGATGACGATCCGTGCGGGAGAATCCCTGGCGCGCGAGATCGATCTGGGTCAACATTTCCAACTGAGCGAGCCGGGCAATTTCTCGGTCGGAGCGCTGGTCCACATGCCCGGGAGCACGGTCGAAGGCTCATCCACCGGCCGGGTATTGTTCACGCAAAGCCCCGGAGTGCCATACTGGTCCCAAAAGGTCGGCATTCCCGGCAGATCCGGCATGACCCGGGAGTTCCGCGTCCTTAATTTCAGCGGTGACGAAAAAGCCCAGATCTACGCCCAAATCATCGATGGCCGGACCGGCCAGAATGTCAGGACTTTCCTTCTCGGCGATGTCCTGATGCTCCGGAAACCGCTTGCCACGGTGGATCGCCAACAACGCATGCACGTGATGTTCCTCGCGACTCCGACGATGTGGGTCCACTACCAAATCGATACCGACGGCAAGGTCGCGGAGCGCCAGATCCATCAGCGCGGCAGTCAGGGAGACCCGCAATTGCTGACCTTCGCGGATGGCAGCGTTCGTGTCGCCAACAGCATTCCCTACGACCAAAAAGCCGCCGCCGAAGCCAAGGCAAAGATCCGCAAGGCATCGGATCGCCCACCCGCCGGATACTGACTCCCTTTTGCTCGGGTGGATTTCATAAAGAATCAGAAATTGGCTTTACAATTTTCAAAAAATATCAAGATATCCTAATTGTTTTACGAACTTACTTTTCATCCCATGAAAATCATCTTTCAATTTCTCGCGCTGACGGCTTTGTGCGGCCTCGGCAGCACGGTGGACGCCGCGAGTTTCCGCACCGTGGTGATCGACGCGGGCCATGGCGGCCACGACAACGGCGGCCAGTGGGGCCGGGTTTATGAAAAGCACCTCGCCCTCGACACGGCGGCCCGGCTTGAAACCAAGCTGAAAAGCCTTGGCTATCAGACGGTGATGACCCGCCGCAGCGATTATTTCATCTCGCTGCCCCAGCGCGTCAGCACGGCCAACCGCTACAAGAACGCGATTTTCGTCAGCATCCACTACAACTACACTTGGAAGCAACACGTCAGCGGACTGGAAACCTTCTATTCCACCGAGGAGGGCAAACGCCTCGCCCAACTCGTCCAAAGCAGCTTGATTCGCCGGACGCGGACGGTGGATCGCAGCGCGAAATACGCGCGTTTTTACGTGATCCGCAATACGACGCTGCCCTCCATCCTCGTCGAGGGCGGCTTCGTCAGCAACGCCGAGGAACGCGACCGCATGAAATCCGGTTGGTTCCGCGAATCGATCGCCCAGGGAATCGCGGACGGCATCCAACGCTACCGCCGCGGCTATTAAATTTGAAGACACTGCTGGGAAAGCGGTGTAGATCTCCCTATGGCCGCAATCACGATTGCTGAAACGCGGGCCATTGAGGTCTCAGCCGTGACCGCAGGTTGGTCCGAGGAACAACTTCTCAATCGGGCCGGTGTGCGGCTCGGACGCGCGATCGGCTGCTATTTCCCCAAGCCCGGCAATGTGGTCGGCTATCTTGGGAAAGGCCACAATGCCGGAGACAGCTTGGTGGCGCTGCGAATCCTTCGCGACGAGTTTGGCTGGAAAACAGCAATCCGCAACGCCTATCCGGTCGAGGAATGCGCTCCCCTCACCCGCAAAAAATGGCAGGAACTCGGCATCGAGACTCCTTTGGATCAAACACCCGGCTGGCGCGATCTCGCAACACCGCTGTTGTTATTGGACGGACTTCTCGGCAGCGGCACGAGCGGGGCGTTGCGCGCGCCACTTGTCCAGCTCGCCGGGGAAATGGCGGCGCTCCGGCAGCATGCGGGAGCTCGCGTCGCAGCCGTCGATTTACCTTCAGGAATCGATCCTGATTCCGGCCGGATTTCCCAGGACACCGTCATCGCGGATGTCACCTTCATGATCGGCAACGCCAAACGAGGGCTGCTCTGCGGCCACGCCGCAACCGCCACCGGAGCACTCGCCTTGGTGGCTGTCGAGCCACTCACCGTCACCCGTCCGGGGGACTTTGAACTCATTTCGCCACAAACACTCGATTGCGGGAAATCGCCGCGCCCGTTCGATTTTCACAAAGGCCAGGCTGGACGAGTGGCTATTCTAGCGGGTTCCGCAGCCTACACCGGAGCCGCGGCCCTCGCCGCCACGGGGGCCCTGCGCGGTGGTGGCGGGCTGGTGACCCTTTTCGTTCCCAACGCCGCCCGGGACACCATCTCCGCGAAATGCCCGCCTGAAATCATCGTCCGTGGCTTTCACGATCCCCGGGAATTGTCGGCGTTTTCGTTCCATTCATGGGTCATCGGCTGTGGATTTGGCGAAATGGACACGCCGAATGCGGAAGGCCTGCAGGATTTGATTGCAAACTCCCCCGCCCCGGCCGTCCTCGACGCGGATGCCCTGAACCTCATCGCCAAATCCGGGAGAACCGGGATTTTCAGGGAAAACCACCTTCTCACTCCGCACTCGGGAGAATTCGCGAGACTCGCCCCTGACCTCCGCGATTTGCCGCGGGAAGAAGCGGCGCGGCGATTTGCCGACCGTGTCCCCGCCACCCTTTTGT
>JBFZFJ010000460.1:0-3531 GCA_041306405.1 Verrucomicrobiales bacterium
TCCTAAAACAACGAACCCTATGAAATATCTCTTAAACTCATTTGTGATCATCGCGACTTGCGGTTCTGCCCTGGCTGCCGAAAGCTGGACTGACTTGTTCAACGGCAAAGACCTGGACGGCTGGGTCAAGCGCGGCGGCAAGGCGGAATACAAGATCGAAGACGGTGCGATCGTCGGTACCTCGGCGCTGAACACCCCGAACACCTTCCTTTGCACCGGCCGCGATTATTCGGATTTCATCCTGGAGTACGAATTCAAGGTCGATTCTTTGCTCAACTCCGGCGTGCAGATCCGCAGCAACAGCTTCGATGAAAAGACCGAGCTGACCTGGCAGGGCAAGAAAATCACCATCGAGCCAGGCCGCGTTCATGGCTATCAGATCGAAATCGACCCCGAGCCGAAAAAGGACCGCTGGTGGAGCGCCGGAATCTTTGACGAGGCCCGCCGCGGCTGGCTCTATCCCGGTGCGCTTGGCGGCGAGGCCAAGCAATTCACCGATCAGGGCCGCAAGATTTTCAAACAGGGCGATTGGAACAAGGTCCGCGTCGAAGCTATCGGGGATTCCCTCAAAACCACCCTCAACGGCACGCCTTGCGCCTCGATCAAGGATTCTTTGACGAAATCCGGATTCATCGGGCTTCAGGTCCATTCGATCGGTAAGGAGAAGGACAAGGACGGCACTCAAGTCCGCTGGCGCAATCTGCGCATCCAGGAAGTGGCGGCACCTGCTGCCAACACCCTTTCAGCCGAGGAAATGGCGGCGGGCTGGAGTCTGCTTTGGGATGGTAAATCCAGCGAAGGCTGGCGCAGTGTCCGTCGTCCTGAATTCCCCACCGGCGGCTGGGAGATCAAGGATGGCGTGCTGATCATCAACGAGACCGGCGGCGCCGAATCAGCCTCCGCAGGCGACATCATCACCAAGGCCAAGTATTCGAACTTCGAGCTACAGCTGGACTTCAAGATCACCCCCGGCGCGAACAGCGGAATCAAGACTTTCGTCGATCCCGAGCTGAACAAGGGCCCCGGATCCGCCATCGGGCCGGAATTCCAAATCCTCGACGACGAGCGCCACCCGGACGCCAAGCTCGGCCGCGACGGCAATCGCACGATCGGCTCGCTTTACGACATGAAAACCGCGCCGGCCACCAAGAAGGTCATGCCCGTCGGTGAATGGAACCACGCCCGCATCCTGTCGGACAACAAGCGCCTCACCTATTGGCTCAACGGCGAAAAAACCATCGATATCGAACGCGGCGGCAAGGAGTGGCGCGATCTCGTGGCGATCAGCAAATACAAGATCTGGCCGAACTTCGGTGAACTCGCGGAAGGCCACATCCTGCTCCAGGATCACGGCAACCAGGTGTTCTATCGAAACATCAAGATCCGCGATTTTTCGAAAAAATAATCAACCCGTTTAACAAAACAGCCATGCACCACCGTCGTCATTTCCTGAAAACCACCCTCGGTGGCACCGCCGGGCTGATCGCTCTTCCTAACATTTTCTCCGGCTCGCTCTTTGCCGCGGATTCGCCGAACAAGCGCATCCAAGTCGCCCAGATCGGCTGCGGCCGGATGGGGCTCGAAGACATGGCCAATGTGCTCAGCGTTCCGCTCGCACGAGTCGTCGCCGTTTGTGAACTCGACACCAAGCGTGCCGCGGAAGGCAAACGCCGTATCGAGGAATTCTACAAGAAGAAGGGCGAGGCCGCTGTCGAGGTCAAGGTTTACAGCGACTACCGGGAACTCCTCGCCGACCCGCAAATCGATGCCGTCGTCATCAGCACGCCGGATCATTGGCATGGCCTGATCGCCGTCGAGGCCGCCTTGGCCGGCAAGCACATGTATGTGCAAAAGCCGCTCACTTATAACATCGCTGAGGCGGTTGCCCTGCGCACCGCCGTGCGCGCCAAGAAGGTGATCTTGCAAACCGGTTCCCAGCAGCGCTCGGAGAGCCCGTTCACCGCCTTCCGTCCCGCCGTCGAGGCCGTGATGAACGGCCGTCTCGGCAAGCTCAAAACCGTCAAGATCGGCGTGGGGATCGACAAACTCAGCGGTAAAAAGCCCGCGCCGATGCCGGTCCCTCCGACTTTCAACTACGACCAATGGCTGGGCCCTGCGCCGCAGCAGGAATACATGGAAGGCCGCTGCCACCCGCAGGACAACTTCGGCGGCCGACCGGGCTGGATCACCACCGAGGACTTCGGCCTCGGCATGATCACCAACTGGGGCGCCCACCACATCGACATCGCGCAGTGGGCGATGGGCCAGCAGTTAGGCGGACCGTCGCTCGTCGAGGCGAAGGCGGATTTCATGACCGACGATGTCTGGACCGTCCACCACGGCTATCATGTGGAAATGCTCTATCCGGACAACGTCCAGGTCATTCTCGACGACAAGTTCGAGAACGGTTTGCAATTCGAAGGCGAGGAAGGCTCGATCTTCTGTACCCGCGGCGCGGTCAAAGTCACTGCCAGTGACGGCAATGCGAAGGGCAACGGCAAAAGCGCGCTGCGTGCCAGCAAGCCAAGCCTGCTTGCGCCTCTGGGCGCCGATGCCAAACGCTTGGCGGGCAGCAAGGACCACAAGCTCAACTGGATCGAGTCGATCATCGCCAACCGCGATCCGATCGCCCCCGTCGAAGAAGCGGCCCGCAGCGTGTCCACCTGCTGCGTCGCATGGATCGGCATGAAACTCGGGCGCAAACTCAACTGGGACGTGGCCAGCGAATCCTTCATCGGCGACGACGAGGCGAACGCGCTGCGCACCCGCACCCCGCGCCGCGCGGAATTCGACATTCAGGCGCTTCTCAAGAAAGCCGGCATCTGAGCCACTGTCTCAGATCGCGCCGCCGCGTGCTGCCAGAGCCTTGAAAACCGGCTCCGGTACATAGCGGCGGACGGTTTCCTCCCAGCCGGTCGGCCCGGTCAGACTCTTGATCATGCTTGATGAGAGCTCGGCGATATCGCGCGGCGGCATCAGGAAAACCGTGGTGATTTCCGGAGCCATGTCGGCGTTGATGTGGCGCATCACCCGCTCATATTCATAGTCGTTCGGCGAGCGGATGCCGCGCAGGACGTATTTGGCACCCATCTTTTTCGCGTAGTCCACGAGGTAGCGGTTGTTGAAATGGGTGATGACCAAGTGGTCGCGGCTTTCGATGGAGGCATGGAGCAGCTCCAGCCGCTCCTCGACCGAGAACGAATAGCTTTTGGACGGATTGCTGCCGATCGCGACAATCAAGCGGTCGAACATTTCCAGCCCCCGTTCGATCATCCAAAGATGGCCGTTGGTCGGTGGATCAAAGGAGCCGGCGTAAACCGCGGTGCGCATGCCCGGCAGACTAGCGGGGAATTTCCCGGACCGAAACCCTTATTTACAGCCTGAAAAAACAAATCGACGGAATTGCCACGCGGATTTTGACTTGTGTGTGACAGGTTGTTAAGACCTCCCGCCTCAGCGCCTGTAGCTCAGTTGGATAGAGCACCCGCCTTCTAAGCGGACGGTCACTGGTTCGAATCCAGTCAGGCGCGC
>JBFZFJ010000461.1:0-7145 GCA_041306405.1 Verrucomicrobiales bacterium
TTTTTCCGTTTTCAACAATCGTGCTATTCTCCACGCCCCACTGGTCGTGGACCATTCCATTTCGCGCAGCCCCCTGCCGCACCCATCCGTAAAAATGGATATTTTCGAGTGCAGCGTCACTGCTTTCGGTTGTTCGCCCGACTGCGGCGTAATCTAGGATGATCTTCTTTGTCTCTCCAGCGGCAGGAATATTCAGTTTGAGGATGAAGTCGGCATACTGCTCCGACTTACAGATCATACGGCGATGAATTATCGGCGTGGTTCCGTCAGCTTCATAGAACCGTACTCCGAAGAAATCGTCATCGATGTCGCTGCCAAGATAGACGTGATGGAGAGCGTCGTTGCCCCCCGACACGCTGTCGGTCCCGCTCCCCTTGTGCAGCCGGAGGAACTGCATTTGGTAGTTGGTCTTTGCCCCCTTTGAGATCAGGGCAAGCGTCTTGACCGCCGAAAATGCCGGGTGCGTCAACAGCGCAGTCATTAAAGTGGAAGCGAACAGGAGCCGATGAATCTTGTGGCGGCGGTTGGGTGATAGGTTTGTTTTCATGATCAGTTGGAACAGGGCTTGGAATCCGTCCGGGTGAGGTATCGAGCGTATGCGTATTTCATTGGTTCATGGTGACCTGGGTGGCTTCCTGTGCCGGACCGTCTTGCGGGTGTTTTGTTTGTCCGGCGAAACTACGCGAGATCTTCAGGGCGCCAGCCCTTGCGGGCGGCAGGGTTGATGAGCTTGGCGGCTTCGGGATTGCCGGTGATTTCCATGGTGTCGGCGTTCCACTTGAGGGACTTGCCGGTGCGGATGGCCAGAGAACCTAGCAGAATAGCCTCCGTCAGCGGTCCCGCGTAGCCAAAATCCGAGCACGCCGGGGTGCCGTTGCGCACCGCCTCGACCCAGTCACGATAGAGCCCCTGGGTCCGAGGCAAGGTCTTGGGCACTTGCTTGTCACCGCTGGCCCGGTAGTCCTCCCACTTCTGCTTCGGATAGAGCCGCGGGCTGTCCGGACGCATGCCATCGTGGCAGATGCCGCCTTTTTCGCCGATCATGATCATGCCGCCCTCACCGCCGGGAGCGCCGTAGTCGTAGCCGACCGGAGCTTCCGGCACGCTGGGTCCCTCATACCATTTCACCCGCACCGGCGGCTTGCCGCCCCGCGCGGGGAAGTTGAAACTCACGACCGAGCCAAAGGCGGTGTGGATGGGATTGACCTCGCCGTGCATCTCGACGTCCACGCTTTCCGGCGCACCAAGGTCGAGCGCCCAGTAGGGAGTGTCGATGGTATGGCAGCCGATATCGCCGAGACCGCCGCAGCCAAAGTCCCACCACGGACGCCAAGTGGTTGGGTGGAAGGATTTGCTGAAGTGGACCTTTTTCTCCACCGGGCCGAGCCACATCTCCCAGTCCATGCCTTCCGGGAGCGCCTCCTCAGCGGGAAACCCGGTCTTGAGGATGCCGTTGAACCCCCAGCCGCCTTTCGGCCGGTCGGTCCAGGTGATGACTTCCCGGACCTCGCCGATCAGGCCGGCCTGGTACCACTCCTTGATCAGGCGCGCGCCTTCGGAGGCGTGGCCCTGGTTGCCCATCTGGGTGATGAGCTTCTTTTCGGCGGCGAGTTTTTGAAGCGTGCGGGCCTCCCACACGGAATGAGTTAGAGGCTTCTCGACAAAAACGTGTTTGCCCATGCTCATGGCCATGTAAGCGACGGCGAAGTGGGTGTGGTCGGGCGTGCCGACGCCCACGGCGTCGATCTTGTCGCCCATCTCCGCGAGCATGATGCGGAAGTCCTTGTAAAACTTCGCTTCAGGAAATTTCTGTTGCATTTTCGGCCAGCAATTCGGGTCGCAATCGCAGAGGGCGACGACGTTGTTGCCCTTGGAGCAGCCCATGAGAGCGCGCCCGCCCTGGTTGCCGATCCCGACCCATGCGAGGTTGAGCTTCGCATTGGCCCCTGCCACCGGCTTGGCCAGAATCAGTGGCGCGGCGAAGGGGACAGCAAGGGCGGCGGCGCTTTGCCTGAGGAAGGTGCGTCTCGTGGTGGTGAATATGGGGCTTTGGTTCATAATGACTCGATTTGCCGTTACATGGGGTGAGGCTCCAGTCTTTCATCGCCGGATCCGATTCCGATCTCGTTGATTCTTCCTCCAGCCTCCTTTCGTCCTGGACTTGGTCCGCTTTGAAGCATTGGAAGAACGGTGAACGGCAACGATGACCGCGGCGCGAATTCCTACGTCGTCCGCGACACGAAGATTCTCGAAGCCAAGCGCGCCTCAAAGTGCAAGTTGTTGTAAATTTCTAAAAGTTACTTTGACGACAGCTCGACACCTCGGCTGGCGGCATCCTTGGTCAGAGCCGAGGTCGTGTTCGCCAGGACCTTTTCGTCATGTCCATTCTCCGGGTTGGCTGAAAAGATCCGGAGAAAAGCCGCCGCGCCCTTTGGGGTCTCATGGCCAACCGGCTACTTGGGAGGCTGTGGCTTGGCAGTGATCCCGTAATCCGAAAAGTGGAGGCATCAGCGGGCCTCCGGCGGTTTGGAGAACGGCCGGAAGTCCTGATAGGTGGAGATGCGCGGCCGTCTGGACGCGGCATCGACGTAGGCGAAAATCAGATAGCGCATACCCGGCAGGAAGCGCAGCATGCTCTCGCTGGCGGTGCGCCAGGTGTCCTGTTGCTGGAATTCAAACACCACCGGGGCCATGTTGAACGCATCGCGCGGATCCGGCCTGGCGAAGCCGTGGAACCCCTCGGGATGCAGCATGAGCTTGCTCGTGCCGATCAGGAAACGGATGTCCTGGTTGTGGAAATTGGCGACAAAGGCGCCCCCATCCGGAAAGTTTTTCGGGGTATCCTCAATCACAAACACCCGCCACGGCAGGGTGTTGGCGGCCTTGGCCGCGGCAACAAACACCAGAATGAATGCATTGCCTTTGGGCGGGATCCTGACGGTGGCGGCTGGCGTGCGATCCGTGGAAAAAATGAAGTTGAGGGTATCGCCCTTGGCATAACAGAAAATGGCCGGGGACAGCCCGTTGGTTGGGACCGTGCAGGTGACTTCAGCCCCCTTGTCCGAGCTCTTGTCGGTGATGTTGATCAATGGCGGCGGCGGGGTGGAGCCTTCCAAACAAAGAAAGCGGCAAGTGACCTTTTTGGGATCCTTGGCATCCTGGGCGACGCTGAGAACCGGACCAAGCAATAACAGACAGATACAAATTGTGCGCATGAAAAAATCCTGGGATGGGGTTTGCGGGAATGTCTAAATTTCGTTAGACTTGAGCCAGCGCAGCGAGGTGACGAGGAACCGCCGGCCGAAGGTCTTGTTCGCCGTACTCGTCAACGCATCGGGTGCCGTCTCCACCTTGTCGGCGGGGTCCAGCCATTCGGGATAGCGCTGCACGACGGCCTCGCAGGTGGCCTTGGCCAGGATCTTGCCTTGCGGATCGCGGGCCTCGCCGTAGCCGCGGACGGTGAAGGTGTCGGAGCGCGGGGTGGCGGCATTGCCCAGCACATTGAGCAGGTCGGCTTGGCTGAGGTAGCCCGGTGCTCCCTGATAGCTGGATCCGGTGCCGGCGGTTGGATTCTGATACTTGTAATCCTTGACCTGATCCGGCTGAATCTCGAAGCCCGCGTTGGCGTCCGCGGCGGTCTTTTGATTGAGGCCGGAATCATCAATCGCCTGCTGCAGGGCGCCGCGCTGGGCTTTGGCATCGGTTTCGGCGCCGAGGCGGCGGTTGACAAATTCCGCCAATGACAGGAACGGGCCGCGGGCCTTGACTTGCTTGACGATGTGATCGGCGAGGGTCTGCAACTCGGCGTCCGAATACTCGCGCGGGCCTAACCAATAGCTGTCCTTCAGGTCGGCACTGACGGCGGCGGATTCAGCCGCCGGCAGGCGGAACCGGCTGACGCGGGCCTTTTGGCCCGCGGCCGGGACTGTTAGAGCGGCGAGGCTGCTGGTTTTGTTGGTTTTGTCGAGCTGGTTGAAGAGGGCGTCCTGGTCATGGATGGAGGCGAGCATGGCCTTCCACGCGGCCACCGAGGTGGAGTTGACGTTGAAGGCGCCCTGCATCATCTGCCAGGCGGCCACGTTCTGATAGGCCGCCGGTTTCGCCACCACGCCGGCAAAGTCCGTGGCGGGTTTGCCGTCCGGCAAATGGAGCACTAGGCGCGGGTCGTCCAGCGGCGTGTCGTTGGCGAAACTTGCGGCCAGATTGGCGGTGGTCCGGGCGGAACTGCCGAAGGGGCCGGTCTGGTCGGCGAGGCCGGAGAAATAAAAGCCGTCGTAGAACGCCAGGTTGAGCAGGAATGAATGATCGAGGTAATTCTTGCCCTCATTGAGGTTGGAATCCGCATTGTTTCTAACAATCACGGATGGGGCGATGAGCGGATGGGCCCAGGAATTGCCGATCGGTTGGGCGAAGCGCGGCAGGTAGAAGGACGCCCCGCCGGGGTTGGCGCCATTGAGGCCGGCCAGGGTCTGGAGCGGGGTGAGCGGGATCTCATATTGGAGGCCGAACTTCGTGCCGTTGGTAGCGGAGTGACCGGAGATGAAATTGCCGCGGTCTTGATAGACCTGAATCAGGTTGGCGGTGCTTCCCGGGAGGAGTTGCAAGTCGATTTCGTGGGCGAAATTGGCGGAGTGCTCGCTGATCACCTTCTGGGATGAGGCGGCGATATTGGCGTGGGCAAAGCACCACGGCTTGGTGGCAAGGCGGCCGTCGATGTTACTTGCATCCCTGGCGCCGGAGGTGGTCTTGGCCTGCGCACTGAGCAGGGCAAAGGGCTTCACATTGGTCATTTCCTTGATCGGGGTCGTCGAGTGATCCAGCATGTCTTTGCCTTTGACCGGGGTCGCTGTGGGACTGGGATAAGTCATGGTGCCGTCTGTTCCCAGGATGAAGTCCTGCAAGCCGGTAAGCGAGGCATAATCCATTTCAATGGCACTGACGACCCTGGGAGCGGGAGAACCCTCAACTTTGGCGGACATTTGGATGACGAACTTGTTTGCGGCGAAGGTGGTGCACAACGGGGCAAATTTGATGGTCAGTGCATCATCCCAGCCCCACCCAAAGGACCACTGGTAGCATCCATCCGGTTGCCCAATATAAGGCTCGTTACCTTGCAACGCAGCACAGGCAAAACCAATGCCGTCACCCTGCCAGCCGGGGATGGCATCAATTTTGGACGTGAACTGATTCATCGCATCGATGTCGAGGAATTTCTTGCCGGGGCCGCGCATTTCCTTGAACCAGGAATGGTTTGGATCGATGTAGGGGGAGAAGGTTTTGACCTCCCCGGGCAGCAGGGTGATCTTCGTGGCGTTCAGGTCTCCAGCGACGGCGCCGGCGGCGGTTTTGTTTTTCAATCTCATTCCAAAGACCCTGCCCCGGGCACCATCCAAATTCTGCCACATCATCGTTTCCAAGGGCACGAGTTTGGCGGTTTGCGCAATACCATTGCGGAACACCTGCATGGCGAAGGGCACCCGGAGAAAGTCCAGGCGCATATCGGTGAACTCCAGGGCGACGTTGTAGGGATTGTGCAGAGTGACGACCGGCGTGTAGAGCAATTGCAACTCATAGTCAAACGGTGTGTTTGAGAAGGCGGCTGATATCGGGGCGTGCAGCCAATTCGTGGTATAGCTAGGAGTCCCATTCCTTAACTTGATCTCCGGCGTCAGTCTTGGCGGGTCCGTGCCATCCGGCCAGCGTGGGTAACGGGTCGCGTCATAGTACATATCGCGGCAGTGAATGCTGAAGAGCATCTGGACCTTGGCGATGGTGGGCAACAGCACCACGCCGGGAGGCGGGGTGCGATTGACCGTGGTGGTGGTGCCCGATGTGGTAGCCGCCGCCCAACCGGCGGGCGTCTGGGCCTTGATCACAGGCACTTCCCCCGACTTGGTGATTTTGGTGCGATAGAGGTTGGCAAACTCCTGCAGGGTTGCCCACTTCGGGTCGGAGGGCGCGGTGGCCGGGGTCATGCCCCAGCGCGAATTGTAAACGCCTTTGTTCTGATAGGCCGCCGGCAAGGTGTCGGCATTCAGCAGCAATTGGAGATCCTGTTTGATGCCGCCGCGTGCGGTGTCGGTAAAGAGTCCCACGGATTGGGTGGTGACGTCGTGGGTGAGGGGTTGCAAGGCCTCGCGCACTCCCGCGGCGAGGTTCTCGCCCGCCAAGGCGAAATTGAGGCGCGAGATGCCTTTGTCGATGGTGGCGGATTCGTTCGCCTTTTTCTCGAAGAACTTGCGTTCGAGTCCGTTGAGGCCGGCGATGAACTCCACCCCGGGGCGTTCACCCGCGCCGAGTTCCGCGGTTTTGGCCCCGACAGTGGTGGCATCATCGGCGTAACGGGTGTTGATGCGGACCTTGACCCCCTCGTCGAGCACGGCCCATGCCAAGGCACCCGTCGGGGTGCCGGGCGTGGACGTGGTGCCGGGCGTGCTGCCGGACGTGGCTGCCAACGGGATTTTGCTGGCGTTCACAAATTGATCGGCGGAGGTCTTGGCCCCCAAGGTGCCCTGCCCCCAGAGCGTCACGGCAGAAACAGGCGCTTTGGTGGCATAGGCGATCTGCGCGGTCTCGGCAGGATCAGTGCCGGAAACCAGCCACCCCAGGAACTTGGCATCACGGGCGGCCTTTTCGTATTCCGTCGGCGAAGGTGGCTCGGTGGCCTTGATTTCCCAGGATTTCCAGACGCCGGTGAGGTGGGGGTTGGCGCTGTTTGCAGGAATGACGTCGGCCCGGGCAGTCACACTCTGGTCGGGTCCCGCGTTTTTCTGTAGGTCGCCAATGGCCAGCATCAATGCCAGACGGGCGTTGGCCTGCGCCATCGCCATGGCATTGCCCTGCGCCGACGCGCGCAGCGAAATGCTCGAAAGCGATAGCAGTCCCACCGCGATGACCGTCAACAAAATCATCAACGAGAGCGTGATGACCAGCGCGAAGCCCGTGAGCTGTGGGCGGACAAATGCGGGTTGTTTCATATTATATTGATTGCGAGGAAATTACTTTTGGGGCGAAGGCCGTTGAAAGAGCGGGTGGCCGGACCGGAGGCGGGGAAAAAGGGGGGGTGATCTGTTCGGACGGTTCGATGATGAAGGGCATCTCCGGCTGACGAGAGAAAGTGAAAGGCAAGGCAAGCTTACCGACGG
>JBFZFJ010000462.1:0-9312 GCA_041306405.1 Verrucomicrobiales bacterium
GCCGCGAGATCAACAACTCGCTGGTCTTCCTCGCCGGCGGCTCGCTGCCCGCCAGCCTGCCTAACGGCCGCTCGCTCGACCAGGTCGTCGTCGCCGAGGTGAAGGCCGGGGTTTCCTCCGACCTGCTGCGCCGCCGCCCGGATATCCGCGAGGCGGAACACCAGTTGCGCGCCGCGAACGCGAACATCGGAGCCGCCCGCGCCGCGTTTTTTCCCCGAGTCGCGCTCACGGCCAGCGGCGGCAGCTCGAGCCGCGAGCTGGCGGACCTATTCACCAACGGCACCGGCAGCTGGATGTTTTCGCCCAACGTGACGGTCCCGATTTTCACCGGCGGTCGCAACAAGGCGAACTTGGAAACCGCGGAGATCCGCAAGAACATCGAGATCGCCCGCTATGAGCGTTCCATCCAGACCGGCTTCCGCGAAGTGGCCGACAGCCTCGCCGCCCGCAGCGGACTGGCCGAGAGGATTTCGGCGACGGAAAGCCTGGTCGCCGCCCAACAGAAGCGCACGGACCTGGCGACCGCCCGCTATAACAAGGGCGTGGACAGTTATTTCGAAGTGCTCACCGCCACGCTCGATTTGTTCAACTCGCGCCAGACGCTCATCCGGCTGCGCCTCGCCCGCGAGATCAATTCCGTAAACCTTTACAAAGCGCTCGGCGGCGGCTGGTGATTCGGAATTGGGACGGCAAATGATCAAGCCGAGTCGCTGCCACTGTTATCGCATCGGTGCAGGCAGATGAAATGGCCCTGCAGCCGTCCTCACCGATAGATCACCACCAGGAACAACACCGCCTCATGCTTGCCGGTGTTGACGATGGTGTGCGGATCTGGCATTGTCAATCCACCGGAATCACATCCAGTATCCCGGAAGTCATGACGCTTTCCATCTTGCTCGACCACTTTGGCTTGAACGGCTCAATCTGCCCGCCTTCAGTTCCCCGGACACGATCTAACTGCGACCCGTCATGAAAGCACTCGTTAAAGGCAAAGCAGAACCCGGATTGTGGTTGCAGGATGTCCCCGAGCCTGCGGTGGGCATCAATGACGTGCTCATCAAGGTTCTTAAAACCGGCATCTGTGGCACCGACCTGCACATTTACAAATGGGATGCCTGGGCGCGGAAAACCATCCCCGTCCCGATGGTGGTCGGGCATGAGTTCGTAGGGGAAGTCGTGGTGGTGGGTTCCAACGTGAGCGATTTCCACCCGGGCGAAATCGTCAGCGCGGAAGGCCATGTGGTGTGCGGCCGCTGTCGCAACTGCCTTGCGGGCCGGCGGCATCTCTGCAAGGACACCGTTGGGATCGGCGTGAACCGCCCGGGCGCGTTCGCCGAGTTGGTCAGCGTGCCGATGACGAATGTCTGGCATCACTCGCCGGACGTGGATCTGGAAGTGGCTTCCATCTTCGACCCGCTTGGCAATGCCACCCACACCGCGCTCTCGTTTGATTTGCTAGGTGAGGATGTGCTTATCACCGGCGCGGGACCCATCGGCGTGATGGCGGTGGCGATCGCGAAACATGCCGGAGCCCGCCATGTGGTGATCACGGACGTCAACGACTACCGCCTGGATCTAGCGAAGTCGCTCGGGGCCGATGTGGCGCTCAATGTGACCAAGGGCAGCTTGGATGATGTGCGGAAGCAATTGCGCATCAAGGAGGGTTTCGACGTGGGGCTGGAAATGAGCGGCAACCCGGCCGCCTTCCGCGACATGATCGACGCCATGTGTCACGGCGGCAAGATCGCCATGCTCGGCATTCCCGCCGAGCCGATGGCGATCGATTGGAACAAGGTCATTTTCAACATGCTCACCATCAAGGGGATTTACGGCCGCGAAATGTATGAAACCTGGTACAAGATGAGTGTCATGTTGGACTGCGGGCTGAATATCAAACCGGTGATCACGCATCGCTTCGGTGCCGATGAATTTGAAAAAGGATTCGAAGTCATGCAAACGGGAATGAGCGGCAAGGTCGTTCTCGATTGGACCGTTTTCCATTAATCAATCATGAAGGCCTATACCTCATTCCAGACCCACCTGACCGCCCAGCTCGACGCCATCCGTGCCGCCGGGACTTACAAACGCGAGCGCACGCTCACCACTCCGCAAGGGGCGATGGTGGAAACCACGGATGGCAGGCCCGTGCTCAACATGTGTGCTAACAACTACCTCGGACTCGCGCAGGATCCACGGATCAAGCAGGCCGCGCATGACGCGCTGGACCAATGGGGATACGGCCTCGCCAGCGTTCGGTTTATTTGCGGGACCCAGCGGGTGCACAAGGATTTGGAGAATAGTCTGACCGATTTCCTCGGCACCGAAGACACCATCCTCTACGGATCTTGTTTCGATGCGAATGGCGGCCTGTTCGAAACCGTGTTAGGCCCGGAGGATGCCGTCATCAGCGACGAGCTCAACCACGCGTCGATCATCGACGGGGTGCGGCTGTGCAAGGCGCTGCGCTTCCGTTACAAGAACCGCGACATGGCCGATCTCGAGGCAAGGTTGATCGAAGCCGATGAACAGGGCGCGCGTTTCAAACTGATCGCCACCGACGGCGTGTTCTCAATGGACGGCTTCATCGCCCCGCTGCAGGCCATTTGTGATTTGGCGGACAAATACAACGCCTTGGTGATGGTGGATGATTCCCATGCCGTGGGCTTCATGGGCAAGCTAGGCCGCGGCACTCATGAACATTGCGGGGTGTTGGGACGTATCGACATCATCACCGGCACGCTCGGCAAGGCGCTCGGTGGTGCCAGTGGCGGTTATACCAGTGGTCGGCGCGAAATCATTGATCTGCTGCGCCAGCGATCACGCCCGTATTTGTTCAGCAACACCCTCGCGCCGGTCATCGCGGGTGCCTCGCTGAAGGCGCTCGAACTGCTGAAGCAATCGACCGGCCTGCGCGATACTCTGGAGGCCAACACCCGCTGTTTTCGCCATGCAATGACGGAGGCCTGTTTCGACATCGCGCCGGGCGAGCATCCGATTGTCCCGGTCATGTTAGGAGATGCGGCGCTCGCCACCCGCTTCGCCGACGCCATGCTGGCCCGCGGAGTCTATGTGATTGGATTCAGCTATCCGGTCGTGCCGCAGGGCAAGGCGCGGATTCGCACCCAGATCAGCGCCGCCCATACGCGGGAAGATCTGGAACGCGCCGTCACCGCGTTTGTGGAGGTGAGGCGCGAACTCGGAATCCAATGAACAGGCTGCGGCGAGCACCCCGACCGTCGATTCCGTCCTGGCCGGGGCTCCTGCCGATCCCCGGTGGCACGGATGCTTTCTGAGAATGCGGTTGACTCCGGTATTTATCACCGGATAATCTTTGCGGATTGCCACTTTCATGTCCTCCATCGCAGTTCCGAATCTTCGTGAAATTTCCGCCCTTTTCGACATCCGTGCCGACTTCGTCGATGGGATTCCCTATGGCTTGGGTCACATTAACGACACCTACTGCGCGAGTTTCGACCAGGCCGGCTTGCTGCGTGTCCGCTTCATCCTCCAGCGCATCAATACGAACGTTTTCAAGACACCGGTTGAGCTGATGGAGAACATCGCGCGGGTGACCCGTCACTCGCTGGAGCGGCTCCTCGAAGCGGGACATCCCGAAGCCCACCGCAGGACTCTCACGTGTATTCCAGCCGTCGATGGCAAGCCCTATGCGATCGATGCGCTCGGCAACTACTGGCGTGTCTATCCGTTCATCGAGCGCGCCACCGGTTATGATGAGATCGAGAGCAACGAGCAGGCGTTCCAGGCGGCCAAGGCTTTCGGAAATTTCCAGAAACTCGCCGCCGGCCTCGGGGGCGGGCGACTCCATGAAACGATCCCGAATTTCCACAACACTCCGAGGCGGCTTGAGGCGCTGAGGGCCTCGATCGAGGCGGATCCGCTGAACCGGGCGGCGGGTTTGAAAGCGGAAATCGACTTCGTCCTGTCCCGCGCCGCCGACTGCTCGCGCATCACCGATCTCATCGCCACAGGCGTCATTCCCGAGCGGGTGACGCACAACGACACCAAGCTGAACAACGTCCTGCTAGACGATGAGACGGCGGAAGGCGTTTGCGTGATCGATCTGGACACCACGATGCCCGGCTCGGCGCTCTACGACTTCGGCGACATGGTGCGCACCGCGACGCCCAGCACGCGGGAAGACTCGACCGATCTCGGGAAACTGGATTTACGCATCGATCGTTTCGAGGCGCTGGTCGGCGGCTACATGACTTCCGCAGGCTCATTCTTGAACGCCGCCGAGGTGGGAAATCTCGCGTTTTCCGGAAAGCTCCTCACCCTCGAATGCGGCATCCGTTTCCTGACCGATTTCTTGCTGGGCGACGTCTATTTCAAAATCAAACATCCGGACCACAACCTCGACCGCTGCCGCAACCAGTTCGCCTTTGTCGCCGCGATTGAAAAACGTCTTCCGGAAATGGAAAGAGTAGTGGCTTCCCATGCCGGTTGAACCCTCACACAATCGTTCATCCCCATGAAAATCCTCATCACCGGCGGCTCCGGCTTCATCGGCTCCCACATCGTGGAACTCTATCAGGACAAGGCGGAGGAAATCCGTGTCCTCGACAATCTCCGCACCGGCTACCGCCATAATTTGGACGGGCTCCGGCATACGTTTATCGAAGGCTCGATCACCGACCGGGAGTTGGTGAAAAAGGCCGTCGAAGGCGTGGACTATATCTTCCACCTTGCAGCGCTCGTCAGCGTGCCGGAGTCGATGGCGAAGCCTGGTGAGTGCGTGGACATCAATGTTCACGGCCTGCTCAACGTGCTGGAAGAAGCGTCGGCTGCCGGAGTGAAGAAACTCGTCTTCGCTTCTTCCGCCGCGATTTACGGCGACAATCCGACGGTGCCCAAACTCGAATCCATGCTCCCCGAGCCGAAGAGCCCGTATGCGATCACCAAGCTCGACGGCGAATATTACCTCGGCATGTTCCAGAACGAGGGCAGGTTGGAAACCGCCGCCATCCGCTTCTTCAACGTCTTCGGTCCACGGCAGGATCCCAAGGGCGCCTATGCCGCCGCCGTGCCGATTTTCATCGAAAAGGCCGTGCGTGGCGAGGACATCACCATCTTCGGCGATGGCGGGCAGACGCGGGATTTCATCTACGTGAAAGACATCGCCGGGGCGCTCGCCTTCGCGGTGGAGACGCCCGGAGTCACCGGGGTTTTCAACGCGGGCTACGGTGGCCAGATCACCATCAACGACCTCGCTGACGGATTGATCAAAGCCGCGGGATCGGACTCCAGGATCATTCATGCCGCCGAGCGCGCCGGAGATGTCAGGCATTCCCGCGCCAGCGCGGACAAGCTCCGGGCCGCCGGGTGGATCCCGCGCCATAGCCTGGATGAGGGCCTGGCCCGCACGCTCGAATTTTTCAAAGCCATCAATCAATCGATTATCTAACCACAATTCCAACCAACATCAATCCATGACTCCAGAAGCATCCAATTTCACTCCCCGTCGCAACTTCATCAAGTCCATCGGCAGCCTCGCTGCGGGGCTCGCCGCGCTGCCGCCCTTCGCGCATGCCCAGACTGCCGCTCCTTCCCGCCTAACGGGTGCCAAATACATGGGCGACTTCGCCGCACCCAAGCTCGACAAGGTGAAAGTCGCGATCATCGGCGTCGGTGCCCGCGGGTCCGGCCACATTTCGCAGCTCGCCACCATCGAAGGCGTCGAAGTCGTCGGCATTTGCGATCTCAACGAAGGCCGTGCCAAGGGGTCCGAGAAAAACGTCAAGGGCAGGGGCCACAGCCCGAAGGTCTATTTCGGCGAAGAGAACGCGTGGCAGAAGATGCTCGCTGAAACCAAGCCCGACGCCGTGTTCATCGCCACTCCGTGGGAGCTCCACGCGCCACAGGCAATCGCTGCAATGAAGGCCGGCGCGCACGCCTTCGTCGAGATCCCGATCGCCCTCACCATCGAGGAGATGTGGAATATCGTGAACACCTCCGAAACCACTGGCCGCCACTGCATGCTGATGGAAAACGTCAACTACGGCCGCGAGGAATTGCTCTACCTCAACATGGTCCGCCAGGGTCTGATCGGCGAGTTGCTGCACGGCGAGGCGGCCTACATTCACGAGCTTCGCGGCCAGATGAACGGCGGCGATTCCACCGGATCTTGGCGCACGCTCCACTACGCGAAGCGCAACGGGAACCTCTACCCTTGCCACGGCCTCGGCCCGGTCGCTCAGTATATGAGCCTGGCCCGTGGCGACGACAACTTCCGCCGCCTGACATCCTTCTCCTCGCCTGCGAAAGGCCGCAAACTGTGGGCTGAGAAGTCGACCAATCTGACCAAGCCGGAGTTCAAGACGCTCGACTATCAGTGCGGCGACATCAACACGTCGATCATCAAGACCGCCCTCGGCCGCACGGTGATGGTGCAGTGGGATGAAACCTCGCCGCGCCCATATTCCCGCCACAACTTGATCCAAGGCACCAAGGGCACCCTCAAGGGTTTTCCTAACGGAATGACCATCGAAGGCATGACCAAGAGCTACCACGAGTGGACCAGCTCCGAGGAATTCGAAGCCATCGCGGCGAAATACGAGCATCCGCTTTTCAAGCGCATGGGAGAGCGCGCCAAGAAAATGGGCGGCCACGGCGGCATGGATTTCCTGATGTTGTTCCGCATCGTCGAGTGCCTCCGCAAAGGCGAGCCGCTCGACCAGAACGTCTATGAAGGCTGCTTCTGGTCTGCCGTCGCCCCACTCAGCGAAAAGTCGAACAAGGAAGACGGCATGCCGCAGGATTTTCCCGACTTCACCCGCGGCAACTGGAAGACTACCAAGCCTCTCGGCATCATCGCATGATTCCTTCCGAACGCTTCGATTCTTTCCGGGCTTCGGCCGCAGGCAGTGTCTATGGAAAACACTTGTCCGGCTTGCACTCGTTCCTGGAAAATTTCGCGGATCGGAACGGCTATCAAAGCCGCATGGCATACTATGGCAACCAGGGTGCGGGACACCGGGGGAAACTGGCATGAGCTGACCAAGGCCCGTTTCAGCGGCGACGACATCGCCCAGCGGCAATACCGCCTCGACTACGCGGGCGGCGCCAAAGGCGGTGCCTTCTTCATGCGCAACGGCGGGTTCTTCGCCGAAACCGTGAAGCAGGGAAGCTCGTTCGAGCGGGAATCGACGCCTGCGATACGGCCGGTCATCGATCTGGATGCCTTGGAGGCTGGCCGTGGCCGGTGAATCGACAGACTCATCTTCGGCCCTCCAGCTTGATGGCGAGGGTTGGGGGGAGGTGCGCGATCGGCTCCAACGGCTGCGCCGGGTGCATGATCACGCGATCTATAACCCTGTGCGTTTTTAAGGCAACCGCAGCACGGCGGTCGCGGTGGCGGGTAGGTCCAGACGTTCTTCCAGCGTCCGGCGGATGGCTGCCGCGGTGCGCGGGACTTTGGCGGCTAGCAATTGCTTGCCGTTCACTTGGACCTCCACGGACTGGTCGAGGTCCAGCAGTTCATCGGACAGGCGCAATTCCATTCCTGCCGGCACATCGCCTTCCAGACGGATCGTCTGGCCGTCCACGGTGGCGACGATTTTTTGCCCTGCCTTCGTGGCGGTGGCATCGGGGATTTTCAGCCAGTAGAAACGATCGTGCGTCACGTCGTCCTGCTGCCAGACGACTTTTTTCGGCCATGGATTGCGGGAAAACCTCGCCATCCACGGCAAGGCTTCGGCGTCCCTGCGGTTCATCCAGTGGCCGGTGCCTTCGTAAATTCGGGATAGGTGGAGGTAGCCGCCGGGATCGGCTTTGGCCAGGGCCGCCAGTTCCGCGGTTTTGGCGATGGCGACTTTGTTGCGATCGTAGGCGGCGTCGTCCGCGCCCATGAAAAGGGCGAAGGGGAGGTTGCGCAGGCCTGACAGGCTGGCCTCGTTCGGGTGCCCGGCCATCATCGCGGCCGCCGCAAACCGGTCCGCCATCCGCGGGGCCAGCTGCCACACGCCGTCACCGCCGGCGGAGTAGCCCATGAGATAGATCTTGTCGGGATTGACGTTGCGAAGCGCGATGTGGCCCTCGATGAGGCGTTGAAACATCGGATCAATGTGGGATTCATGCCAAAGGTTCCAGGTATCCGCCGGCGCGCGCGGGGCGAGGTAGATGCCCTCCGTTGGTTGATAGAGATTGATTTGGTTTTTCCATTGCTGGTCGTTCACTGCGGTTGGCGCCCCGCCGCCGCCATGCATGGAAATCCACAGGCTGTGCCCTCCCGCAGGTGCCTTGCCGAAGGCTTTTTCCTCCCAGCGCAGGCGTTTGTCCCCCAGTTGGATGGTCCGGGTTTCCATCCCGGCGCTGAGTTCGGCTCGCTTGGCGGCGAGGCGCTTTTCGAATTCAAGCTCGGTGACGCGTTGTGCGTCCTGCCGGGAAAGAGGATCCGCTGGCACCGTCTCAGCGGCCACGGCGGTGAGGTCGGCGCGGTGAACGTCGCGGGTCGATTCACCGTTCGTCGCGGTGAACGTCGCGGTTTCCCATGTTCCGCCATCGAGCTGGAAGCGCAGCCGGTAACGGGTGCCGGGCGTGACGGTGACGGACGGCATGTCGTTCAGATCCGCGGGGCCCGCCTTGGTTTCGAACCGATCGAGCACCTGGCCGTCTTCGCTGGTGAGGCAGCCGTTCGCGACGATCCGTTTGTCACCGATGCCGTCTTCAGAAAGGCGCACGCCCATCTTGGAAAGCGTTTGGCCCGAGTCCTTCCGCGCGTAGCGGTGCGTCACATTCACCGCCGCCACGTCCTTGCTCGATGGTGCCCAGACCAGTGGAAATGCCAGTCCGCCGCGCTTCCACGTGGTCGCGTAGATCGAATGTGCCGGCACATCCGCCTTGGCCTGCGCCGCGTCTCCGGTGAACCACCCGCGGTCGAGTTCCTCCTTGTCGAACTCGTCCGCGCCGGTGAAATGCCAGCCGCCATCCCAAATTTCGACCCAGGTGTGATTGCCGCGTCCGTTCGCCCACAGCGGTGTGCCCGCCGCGCGGGCCGGGATGCCGACCGCGCGGCAGGCGTCCACCAGGATGATCGCGAGTCCGGTGCAACTGGCCATGCCGATTTTGCGGGATTCGCCGGGACTCTGGTTCGGGCGCTTGCGGCCAGTGTTGTAGTGGACGTTGATGCGCTTGAAAAACTCACGATTGAGAGCTTGTGCGGCTTCGGTCGCGGTCGTCGCACCCTTCACGATGGGGCGGGCGATTTCCAGAAATTCCGCCCGCCACGCTTCACGCGGCTCGTCGAAAACGGCGTAGGGCAGCACGTCGTTGAGATAGATTTCCTCCGGGACC
>JBFZFJ010000463.1:0-4103 GCA_041306405.1 Verrucomicrobiales bacterium
AATTAGCAACATGGATAGGGCCCGTCAAGGTGCGAGTTCATGCGATCAGACGGCGACGAGGTGAGGATTCGGGCTGGCTTCCTTCTCCGGTGCCAGCACGGCGCGGCGGCGCTTCGGATCGGGCACGATGCGGAGGAACCGCCCACCGGCCAGACTGCGGAGCCTCCTGTTGCCAGCACCCACAAATGTCTTGGCCGCGGCGGGCGGCGATGTATGGTGAATCCTGCAGTTTCATCTCTCCTCCCCCTTCAAAAACAAGCTCCCGGCAGAGTCGCGAATTCTCGGAAACGACGACGCCCGCCGGGTCACGACGCGCACCACGATGACATCCAAGCAGGCCATTGTCGCGGAGCTGGGCGACCGCCAGATCCTCGCTCCCGACACCATCGCGAGATCCCTCGTCGCCAACGACCAGGTGAAATATTACTTCGCCCTGCTCCAGACCGCGCGCGCCCAGACCGACCACCCCGGCCTGCCGCCGGTCGATCTCAAGGCGGAGCGGCTCGCCTGCCAGCTCGGCGACGATTGGCTCGACGAGGTGGTGGCCGGAAGCAGCAAGAAACCCGCCGGAGCCTATCTGATTCCGGGCGGCGCGGAAATCCTGCGGCGCGTCCGCAGCGGCATCGACGCGATGCTCGAATGCCTGCCAGACCTCGACCAGGATTCCTTTCGGACCCGCTTGAAGGAACTTGAATTTCCCCCGCTGGAAGACGGCGCGATTCCCGGCGCCTTGATCCAGGCGATGACATCGGGAAACCGCAAAGCCGGCGACAGCCTCCACCTCGTGGTGATGGACGCGCACCGCGCCATCAACCGCTTGCAGGCCGAGACCGCGGTCGAGACCTTGGCCGGAGCGCACGTCCACCACCTTTCGGCAAAGGGGCGGAGGCGCGTCGAGGCGTTCATGCAGGGTCTCAACCGCACGGCGCCGCTCAAGTTCGACCATCCAGGGCTCGGCACCACCGCGACCGAACACGAAGGCCGGCTTCTGATCCAAAACGACATCGGCACGACCGACGCGCACGTTCTGGTCGTGCGGGTCGATGGCCTTGTCGTCACGGTCACCTGCACCGACATCCACTGCTCCCGCCTGGTGTTTTTCAAGAGCCTGTTGGAAAACTTCGGCATGACTTGGAGCGCCATTGAGGAACGCGAAAGCAGCCGCTTCGAATCCGGGCAATACATGCTGGCCAGCGGCCGCCTGGTGGCGGCGAAGGAGGCGGATCTCCAGGCGTTCCTGTGCCATCTGGGCTCGCGGATCGTTTTTCTAATCGACTGGAATCGGATGCGGAAACGGCTCCTGACATTCATCGGCAAGCAACAAGCCGTGGACGTGCTCAAGTGGGCGGCGGACAACGATTACGGCCACCGGGCGCTGCTGGAAATCGGCGGCGCGCGCGTGCTGGCGGAGGCGGTGGAATACGCCGCGGGTCCGCAGCTGCGGTACGGCCAACGGCTCGACGAGTTGATAGGCGCGGAACGCGCTGCAGGATTTCTGAGAGAGGCGCTCCGGCTCGCGTCGCTCGGGCTGCGCCAGCGACGCTCCCGCCGCAACGTCACCCATGAGATCAAGGCCAGCCTGCGCGGCTCCTTCGAGCACGAGAGGCTGCAAATTTTCGACCTCGCGGCCGCGCACGCGGCGGTCGGCTACGATCTGGCGGCCGCCTTGATCGAAGCGCTCGCGCGACTTGCCAGGGACGCTGGCGACGCCCGGATTCCGAAATTCGCCGCCCGCGCCGCAGCGTGGGAGAAAAGCGCCGACCAGATGCTCAATGAAGCCCGCGACGACATTCGGCGATTCGCCCGACCGCGCTCCCTTCAGGAGTTTTTCGAATTCTCCGACGACGCGATCGATGATCTGGAGGAAGCCGCGGAACTCCTGGATCTGACCCGCCTCACCAAGCCGTCGCCGGCAGCGATTCAAAAGCTCGGCGAGCTGGCCGGGCTGCCTTTGTTGTCCGCACGGGAGTTGGTGAAATGCATCGAATGCGCGGCGTCCGTCACGCGCCCGGACATGCGCGACGACCTGGACGAATTCATGGCCGCGCTTGAGCAACTGACGAACTTCGAGCACCAGGCTGACGACGCCTTGCGGAGCTTCCGGCGCTGGCTGGTTTTGGAAAACACCGGGCAGCGGCAAACCATGGTTCTGGCGGAATTGTCGCAGGCTCTCGAGACGGCCACCGACGCCCACACCCACGCCGGCCAGGCGCTCAGGGCCTATCTGATGGAGGAGGTGCTCGCCGGATGAAACCCCTTGGAAAGCACGGCCCGCCCCAAGTCTGCCGGATTCCTTTCGACGGCGGCGCGATGGAGCTTCCGGCCAAAGAGCTGGTGGGCTCAAAGGCGCACGATCTCATGCGGATCGCACGCTGCGGCCTGCCCGTGCCGCCGGGCTTCGTTCTATCAACCCAGCTCTGCCGCGACTACCTCAAGCACGGCGCGGAGGCGCTTGACGGCATCGACGAGGTGCTCGTCCGCGAGCTCGACCACCTCGCCGCGCTGACCGGCCGCGGCTTCGGCGATGCCAGCCGGCCGCTGCTCGTGTCGGCGCGCTCGGGCGCAGCCGTTTCCATGCCCGGCATGATGGAGACCGTGCTCAACATCGGGCTCACTGACGAGACGCTCCGGGGCTTGGTCCGCATGACGGGAAATCCCCGCCTCGCCCGCGACTGCCGCCGGCGATTGGTCCGGCAATACGGCGAGGTGGTTCACGGGATCGCCCCCGCGAGATTCGACGTTAGAACACTGGAACTGTTAAACGCCCGCGGGCTGTCAGAGGTGGACGAGCTCGACACGGATGGACTGAAGCAGCTGGCGGCGGTGTTTGAAGAGGAGTTCGAGACGCGGACCGGGATGGATTTCCCGACCGATCCGCTGGTGCAATTGAAGGCCGCCATCGAGGCGGTTCTGCGCTCCTGGTCGGGTGATCGTGCGAAGAGCTATCGCAAGCTGAACGCGATTCCCGACGACCTCGGCACCGCCACCACCGTGCAGGCGATGGTTTTCGGAAACCTGGGGCCGGACTCCGGTTCGGGCGTCGGCTTCACGCGCAATCCGGCTAACGGCGAGAACGAACTTTACGTCGATTACCTCGCCAACGCGCAGGGCGAGGACGTGGTGGCGGGGCGGCGGCGGGCCTTGCATCCCGATGAACTCGCACGGCGCGCGCCGGAAGCTTGGCAAGCGTTAGCCGGGGCGCGTGACATTCTGGAGCACGAGTTCAAGGACATGCAGGACTTCGAATTCACCGTCGAGGCAGGACGCTTGGTTTTCCTGCAGTCCCGCACCGGCAAGCGCACCGGACTCGCCGCCCTGCGGATCGCGCGGGACATGGTCCGGGAGAAATTGATCCGCCCTGCCGAGGCACTCGCGCGACTCGACGGAATCCGGCTGGACGAGATCGAGGAAACGAAACTGGCCCCTGCTGCTGGCGTGACGCCCGCGGCGAAAGGAACGCCCGCCGGCATCGGAGTGGCCGTCGGCGTCGTGGCCTTCGATCCGCTCAGGGTCGCGGCCCTCAAACGCGCGGGCAAGGCCGTCATCCTCGTGCGCGAAACCGCGGAGCCCGATGATATCTCCGCGCTCGCCGAGGCCGCCGCGCTGGTCACCCTCGAAGGCGCGCGCACGTCCCACGCCGCGGTCGTCGCCCGGCAGTTGGAAAAGCCGTGCATCGTCGCTTGCGGCGGATTCGCGATCGACCCCGGCGGGCAGCGCGGCACGCTCGGCGGCGAGGCGATCGCGGAAGGCGACGCGATCTCGCTGGATGGATCGACCGGCGAGATTTTCCGCGGCGAAATCGAAGTCGCGAGAAATCGCCCGCTTGAATTGCTCGCTGAAATTCAGCGCTGGACGAGAAAGCGAATCCCGCCGAAAACCCGCCCAGCAAGCATTCCATGAGCCTTCCCATTCTCTATATCAAACCCGGCTGCCCTTGGTGCGACGAAGCCGTCTATCATCTCAACCGCAAAAAAGTCGCCGTCAAAACGGTCGTCGTCTCCGGCAACCGCGAGGCGATGCAGGAAATGGTCGAACTCTCCGGCCAGTCCAAAGCCCCCACCCTGGACTGGCACGGCGACGTCCTCGCAGACTTCGGCCTGGAC
>JBFZFJ010000464.1:0-11407 GCA_041306405.1 Verrucomicrobiales bacterium
TTACTCGGATTACGCGAACCTCGTCGCCCGCAGTGTGGCGGACGGCTCTTACGATTTCGGCATCCTCGCCTGCACGTCCGGCGTCGGCATGAGCATCGCCGCGAACCGCCACCGCCACGTGCGCGCGGCGAGTGTGCGCTCGGTCGAGGAAACGGTGACGACCCGCGAGCACAATGATTCCAACCTGCTTTGCCTCAGCGGAAAATTCACCGACGAAGCCACTGCCATCGCGATGGCGGATGCGTTTCTCGCCACCAACTTCGCCGGCGGTCGCCACGAAGCGCGCGTTTGCAAAGCCTCTGGCAGCCGCATCGCCGTGACCGATCCCGCGATTTATGCCGCGATCACCGCCGAGGAACACCGCCAGCGGAACAACATCGAGCTGATCGCTTCGGAAAATTTCACCTCGCCCGCCGTGATGGAGGCGCAGGGCTCCGTCCTCACCAACAAGTACGCCGAGGGCTATCCGGGCAAGCGCTGGTATGGCGGCTGCGAAAACGTGGACGTCGTCGAGCAGCTCGCGATCGACCGCGCGAAGGAGCTTTTCGGAGCGGATCACGCCAACGTCCAGCCGCACTCCGGCTCGCAGGCGAACACCGCGGTTTACTTCGCCGTGCTCAAGCCGGGCGACAAGATTTTCACGATGGACCTCGCCCACGGCGGCCACCTCACCCACGGCCACAAGGCGAATTTCTCCGGCCGTTTCTACGACGTCACCCACTACGGCGTATCGCCTGACGACGAGCGGATCAACTACGACGAACTCGAAAAAACCGCCCGCGAACTCAAGCCCGCGCTGATCACCGTCGGCGCTTCGGCTTACTCGCGGATCATCGATTTCGAGCGCATGGGCAAGCTCGCCCGCGAGGTCGGCGCTTATCTGTTTGTGGACATGGCGCACATCGCCGGCCTCGTCGCCGCCGGGCTGCATCCAAGCCCGTTCCCGCATGCGGATTTCGTCACCTCCACCACCCACAAGTCGCTGCGCGGCCCGCGCGGCGGGATCATTCTGTGCAAGGAAGAGTTCGCGAAAAAAATCGACTCGCAGGTTTTCCCCGGCATCCAGGGCGGCCCGCTGATGCACGTCATCGCGGCCAAGGCGATTTGCTTCGGCGAGGCGCTCAAGCCGGAGTTCAAGGATTACTCCGCGCAGATCATCAAGAACGCGCAGGCCATCGCCGCCCGCCTAACCCATCACGGTTTCCGCATCTGCTCCGGCGGCACGGACAACCACGTCATGCTCGTCGATCTCCGGAACAAGAACCTCAACGGCACCGACGCCTCGCACGCGCTCGATGAAGCGGGCATCACCGTGAACAAAAACGGCATCCCCTTCGACACCGGCAGCCCGATGAAACCCAGCGGCATCCGCATCGGCACGCCCGCCGTCACCACCCGCGGCATGAAGGAGGCTGACGTCGAACAGGTCGCCGACTTCATCCACGAGGCTCTTTCGGATCACACCAACACGGCCAAACTCCACGCCATCCGCGAACGGGTGTTCGCCTTCAACCGCGCGTTTCCGCTGCCGTGGTGAGCATCAGCAAAGTGCCACGACTCAGGGCGAAATGATCGGAAATCATCTTTGAAAATCGAACGGCGACCGTTCAATTTTCAAGGATTTTTCTGCCCCGTTCTGCCTATTTGAACTCCATCCGCGAGCGGTTGGCGGACTATCCGGTAGTGGCGCTGGCCATCTTGGCTTGGATCATTTGCATGTGGTCCATCCCGGCAAACATGGCATTCCCGTCATGGAATCCATTACAGCAAGCCCGTTGCCCGACTTGCTGCAGACTCTTTCCGGGGCATAAACCGCCATCAATTGCGGCGGTTTCCGCAGGCCCACGGCTGTCCTATTGTCGTCTGGCTCCGTAGCCCGGACTCTGCCGGTCGTGTCGTATGGCTGTGATCCGGATTCTGCCGGGAAGTATCCGAAACAGGAGGTGGATCGGAAATCTGTTGAGATTGCCGCGCCGGCGTCCGGTGGAGTCGAAATGGTGCCTCTCCGGGTGCTCCCTCGCGTAGTCGATCGCGTCGGTCAATTCCTGCCAGAAGGAATCCCCGAGATCAGGGGAAATCGCGTCGTAATAATCGAGGAAAGCCCGAGCCTCTGCCGGCACCTTGGGGTGATAAACGACCTCCCTCATCGACGGATTCGTCCAACTTGAGCCAGAAATTCGGCGTGCCCGATAGGGACGACGGTCCCGGAATCCATTTCCGCCTCCCGCTTCTCCACTTCCTCATCATCAGGCCCCGATGGCAGGTCTGACATTCCGTGGAGCAGATACGCAACCAACCCCTTCCGGTCCTCCTCGGAGAGTTCTTTGGCCTGTTTTTGAATATCCGCGAGTTGAACCATGACGGAACCCTAGTTCTCAAAACCCACCGCCGCAATTTCAATTTGAATCTCCCGATCCCGGCAAGAGTCGCAGAATCGTCGCTCACGCCCCGTGGCCGCCGCCATTCAACGCCGCCTCCACCACCGGCAACACCTCCGCCGGATACGAATTCCAATACAGATCCAGCGGCCCGCTCACCGGTTCCAACGCCACAATCAACGGCTTCACTCCGAAGCGCTCGACCGCACGGTGAAAAGCGGGTAGAACCACCCGCTCGGTCAACCTGCGGTCGCTGCCCTCCGCGCGAAAAGTCTCCAACACCACGCAGGGATTTGGTGGTCGCCCGGCACATGCCCCGCATGAATTGCTTTTGCAGCGGGGGCGGGATTTGGCTTTGCCTCATGCGGGGAGTTGCTGGAAGCTCCCGCCCGCATCCCATGAGTAATCCCTTCCGCGAAGACCTCGTCTCCCGCTCGCGCGCCGAACCCTGCAGCATCGTCATCTTCGGTGCCACCGGCGATCTCACGCACCGCAAGCTCATCCCCGCGCTGTATAATCTAGCAGTCGATGGCGAGTTGCCGACCGGGGTGAAGATCATCGGATTCGCCCGCCGGGAAAAGTCCGACGCGGAGTTCCGCAGCGGACTCGAGGAGCTCAACCGCAAGGTTTCCCGCTCCGGCCACGACGACAAGATCTGGGCCAGCTTCATCGAGGCGGTTTCCTATCACACCTCGGAATTTTCCGATGTCGAAGGCTACCGCAAACTCGCGGCGAAGCTGGACGCCATCGACGCCGAGCACGGCGGTAAAGGCAACCGGCTGTTCTACATCGCCTCCGCCCCCGAGTTCTTCGACGAGATCCTCATCAACCTGAAAAACGCCGGGCTCAACGAATCGAAGCCCGGTTGCTGGTCCCGCGTCATCGTCGAAAAACCCTTCGGCACCGACCTCGCCACCGCCAGGCACCTGAACCAAGTCGTCAACGACACCTTCCAAGAGGCCGACACCTATCGGATCGACCATTATCTCGGCAAGGAAACCGCGCAGAACCTGATGGTCCTGCGCTTCGCCAACTCGATTTTCGAGCCGCTCTGGAACAGCAAACACATCAGCCACATCCAGATCACCTGTGCGGAAAACCTCGGCATGGAAGGCGGCCGCGGCGGCTATTATGAGAAATCCGGCGCGCTGCGCGACATGGTGCAGAACCATTTGCTCCAACTCCTCAGCCTCGTCGCCATGGAACCGCCCACCGATCTATCCGCCGACGGCGTTCGCGACGAAAAGGTTAAAATCATCCGCTCGTTGCGCCAGTGGGACACTCCGGAAAAAGTCGCCGCCAACGTCGTGCGCGCGCAATACACCGCCGGTCACGTCGATGGCAACGCGGTCCCCGGCTACCGCGAGGAAGACCGAGTTTCTCCTGAATCCGATACCGAGGCTTACGTCGCCGTCCGCCTTCTCATCGACACCTGGCGCTGGAGCGGCGTGCCGTTTTACATCCGCATGGGCAAGCGCCTGCCGAAGAAATCCACCGAGATTTCCGTGCATTTCAAGGACGCGCCCTGCGTGCTTTTCAACACCCCCTGCGGCGGCTTCCCCGGCGGCAACGTGCTGGTCATCCGCATCCAGCCGGACGAGGGGATCTCGCTGCGCATGGTCTCGAAAATCCCCGGCACCAGCCTGCGCCTGGAGCCGGTGAAAATGGATTTCCACTACGCCACCAGCTTCGGCAAGGGCAGCCCGGAAGCCTACGAGCGACTCCTGCTAGACGCCATCGCCGGCGACGCCACCCTCTTCGCCCGCCGCGACGAAGTGGAGGAAGCGTGGAAATTCATCGACCACATCGAGCACGCCTGGCACCAGTCCGCCACCCCCCCGCCGATGGCCGAGTTCGTCGCCGGCTCATGGGGCCCGAAAGAAGCCGACGACCTGCTCGCGCAGGATGGCAACCAATGGCGGCGGCTGTAGCGGCGATCACCGGTCGCCGCGATTTTTCCAGCTCATCCGCAAGCTTGCCGACCGCCTTTCGCCGCGCTAATTTGCGCCCGTGACTGACGAATCCATCGCCGCCCAGGCCCGCGCCGCCGATCTGGCCAAGGTCCGGCGGGCCCGGGCGATGACCCCTTTTGAGAAATTCGATGCCGGCGCGTCCCTGTTCGAGGAAGCATGTGCATGGACCATGGCGGGAATCGTTCACCAAAATCCCGGCTGGGACGCGGCGGCCAAGCAGAAGGAACTCCGTCGGAGGATCAAATTGACATCCCAAGTCTGCTCATGAACGGCACCGACGCGCTCATCGCCCTCGCCCGTGCATTCGAAGATGCGGGTTTGCCCTACATGATTGTCGGCTCCTACTCGTCTAACTTTTACGGCGTCCCGCGGTCAACCAAGGATGCCGACCTCGTGGTCAATCTCGACGAGGCGGATTGGAACAAGCTCGCCTCGATCCTTCCCGCAGGACTGGAGCTTGAGCAACAATCCGGCTTTGAAATGGTCACATCCACCCGCAAGGAGTTGATCCGAGTGAAAAACAGCGTGTTTGAGATCGAGCTGTTTCACCTCAGCAAGGACGCGCACGACAGCGTTAGGTTCAACCGGCGCCACAAGGTTCCCATCATCCCAGGTGTGGAAGCCTATCTTCCCACCGCCGAGGACGTCATCATCCAGAAACTCCGCTGGAGCCGCGGGGCCAAGCGGCCGAAGGATTTCGCTGATGTTGTCGCGGTGATGCAAGTGCAGGGGCCCGCCCGTCTCGATTGGTTATACATCGAGGAATGGTGTGAAAAGCATGGCACGCTCGACCTGCTCGCGGAAGCCAAGGCTGAAGCGGCCTACGTCTGGGAGGACGAGTGAGCGGCCTGATTTCCCCGGATGCACATCAATCATCCGCCGGCACACCGCGGGACTGTCGGGACTTGCGCGGACGGCGGTTCTATGAGTCCTTCGGAGCATCGACATGACTGCGAGTTCCGACACCATCCCCGAAATCTGCCCCGAACTGGGCATCGAGGTCCCCGTTTCCGCGATCGACCGCGAACTGCGGAAACTCTGGGAGCAGGACGAGGCGCGGACGAACGCGTCGCTGATGAATCTCGTCGTCTATTCGGAAAAGCCCGGAGCCTTGATCGAGAACTCCGCGATCATCCGCGAACTCACCCGCGAGCACGCGTGCCGCGCGATCCTCGTCGGCATCGACCGCGACGAGCCTCAGCCAAGCCTCCGCGCGTGGATCACCGCGCATTGCCACTTGGCAGACGGCCGGAAATCCGTCTGCTGCGAGCAGATCGCCTTCCACCTGACCGGCCGCGTCACCGGGCGTTTCCGCAACACCGTTTTCGCCCACCTCAATTCCGACCTGCCGCTCGTCTTCTGGTGGCAAGGCGAGCTATCCGAAATCCTCACCGAGCGCCTCGTCAGCGTGATGGACCGGTTCATCATCGACAGCTCGTCGTGGGCTAATCCCGCGGCCTCGTTCGCGATGATCGAGGAAGCCTCCCAGAGCAATCCGGACTTGATCATCCAGGACCACGCCTGGACGCGCTCGTGGCAGTTCCGCGTGGGAATCGCCAGCCTGTTCGACGATCCCGCGGCGCAACAAGCCTTGCCGGAAATCGACACGGTCGAGATCACCTATCATCCCGAGCACCGCAACACCGCGTTGCAAATGCTCACGTGGCTGGCCGTGCAAGCGGGTTGGAAAGACCGGCCATCCGCCGGTGAATTCGCATTCGAATTGACAGGCGGCGCGACGATTTCCGTCGTGCTTCGCGAAGATCCGAGCGCCCCGCCCCTCTCGTCCATCGTCATCCGGGCCAGAAACGCGACGGTCCGGATCACCCAGAAATCAGGCGCGTCCCACGTCGAGCGCCAACTCGAAGCGGGCGCTTACAAGGCGTCGTCGCTCTCGCCGGTGGACCCCACGTCCCCCGCCGAGCTCGTCGCCGTGCAGCTCGCGCGCGGCGGGAAGAACTCGCTCTATCAAAAAATCCTCCCGCGCTTCCGGGCGATGCTGGAATCCGAAAAATGACGCGCACGCCCCTGCTCTACGAATCCCACTGCCACACGCCGCTTTGCAAACACGCGTTCGGCGAGCCGGACGAATACGCCGCCGTCGCCATCGCCCGCGGATTCAAAGGCATTACCTTCACCTGCCACTGCCCGCTGCCCGACGGATTTTCCGCCAACGTGCGGATGGCTCCCGGACAGTTCGATGACTACGTCCAAATGATCGCCGCCACCCGCGAGGCCTTCGCCGGCCGGCTCGACTCCCGGATAGAAATCGCTTTCCAGTCCGAGCCGCACGTCGAGCCGTGGCTGGAAAGGCTCCACGCCCGCGTGCCGCTCAGTCACGTGCTCGGCTCGATCCACTATCAGGTCGGCGATTACCGGAAGCTCTTCCACACGGGCGACGTGTTTTCCTATCAGGAACTTTACTTCGAGCACCTCGCGCTCTCCGCGGAGAGCGGGCTGTTCGACACCCTCGCCCACCCGGACCTGATCAAGAACGAGTCTCCCGCGGACTGGAATTTCGAGCGACTTCGGCCGGTCATCGAGCGAGCGCTCGACCGCGTCGCCGCCACCGGCGTGGCGATGGAACTCAACACCAGCGGCGTCCAGAAGGATCTGCCGGAAATGAATCCGTCGCCCTCGCAACTCGCGCTGATGCACGAGCGCGGCATCCCCGTCGTCATCGGCGCGGACGCGCATGTTCCGGAACGTGTCGGCGATGGCTACGTCACGGCGCTCGGGCTGTTGGAAAGCGCCGGCTATCAGGAAGTCAGCTTCTTCATCGATCGCCAGCGCCAGTCCGTGCCGATCCAAGCGGCGCTGGAATCTTTGCAAGTAGTTTAATCCTTAAAGGCATTGGACTTCATCCCAGCTTTTCCCGCACCGCTTGCCAGACGCGGTCGGCTTCCAGTTCGTTCTGGCAGCGCATGTCGAGCGGGCATTTCGCCAGCAAACACGGCGCGCACTCGACGTGCCGCCGGACCACGGAATGGCGGCGACCGAGCGGGCGCTTCCAGGCCGGATCGTTCGGGCCGAAGAGCGTGACACACGTCGTTCCCGCATGGGCGGCCAAGTGCGGCAGCGAGCCATCCGCGGCGATGACCAGGCCGTGGACCGCCAGCAACGGCAAAGTCGCGGCAAGCGGCGAGGCATGGAAAAACTCGACGTGTTCACCGAGATTCTGCGCCAAAAATCTGCCCCGTCCCCGCCCGCCGTCCCCGCTGGTGACCGTAACGCGTCTCCCGCTTTCAATCAGCTTCCGCCCGATTTCCACCCACCGCTCGACCGGCCATTCGTGGCTCGGCCCGAAGTCCGAATCCGGGCAAAGCAGCACCGCTCCCGGCATCGGCTCGATGCCGGGAGCGGCTGGCGCGAAAAACTCCGGCCGCCCGGTCTCGATCCCCATTGCCTCCACCGCCGCCAGATAATGCCGCACCCGGTGCTCCAGCGGGCCCGCCGCAAATCCGAGCGGATGGGTCAGCAGTTTGGCCAATTTCCGCTCGTCCGCGCCAAGCCGCCGCGGGGTCGCCGCGATTTTGAACGCCTCCGCCGCCAAGCCGGTTTCCCACGCCAGCGACGCCTCCCAGCTTCCTGAAATCCCCGCCGCCACGGCCCGCGCGCTCGCCTTCACCGGGAAATCGATCACCGTCAGCCCTTCCACCGTTTCCCAAAATTCCCGCTGCGCCGCCGCACAAAGCACCCCCGCACCCAAGCCCGAAGCCACCAGCGCCCGCAGCGCCGGCACCGCGAAACACGCTTCATCCCAGCGCATCGGCGCAGCCACCAGTATCCCTCCCGAATTCGTCGTCACCCACCGAAGCTAAAGCCCGGAACCGCCCGCGGAAACTGCAAAATCACCCGGATCACCCACCGGATTTGCGGGTTGCCAATACTCCGAACCGCGCTTAGCTTCACCGCCCCGCAGGTCACCTCCCTTGGTGCCCGCACGATCAACCGAATACGACACCGCAGTGGGATTTTTGGATGCCATCAAACGCTGGCGCTTGGCCCGAGAGGGACTTTCGTCAGGAAAAAAGCGCCGGATACACAGCGAAAATCCGGTCATTCAGGCGCTGGAAGACAGCTTTTGGGTGAAGCTCGCGCTCTACGCCGTCTTCGCGGTCGGCAGCGCCGTGCTCGTCCTCAAGTCGTCTGTCGGCACGGCCTTCGCCGCGGATCCTCTCAAGGGCGCGTCGTACGGATTCATCATCGCCCTCACGGCCATCGTGATGTTCCAAGTCAGCTTGCAGGACCGCTGCCGCCGCAATAGCCGCGTCGTCCTCGTGCTCGGCGGACTGGTTGGCCACATGCTGATGGTCCGCGCGGTGATGGGCTTGGTGGAGGTCGGTTCGATCCCGGAAATCTTCCGGTTTTTCGCCGTGCCTTTCGCCCTCGCTCCGATGCTCCACGGCGTGCTGCTCGGCCGCGCGGTCGCTTCGTTTTCCGTCGTCTATGTCACCTTGATCGGGTGCCTGCTCGTTCCCCAAGGCGAGGTTCTGCCTTACATGATCCTCAGTCTGGTCTGCGGCATGACCAGCGTCTTGCTCGCCTATCAAGTCCGCAAGCGGCTCCAACTCCTGCAAGCGGGCATCTACGTCGGGGCGGTCACGTTGGTCATCGGCATGGTGCTCGGGCGCTTGGACGTCCCCGCGATTTTCGGGCCGGACTCCATGAGTCACCTGCAACTTCTCGGCTCCGGCAGCGCGACTGCTTTCGGCACCGCCGTCGTGACCGCGCTGCTCATCAGCGGACTGCTTCCGCTGTTTGAAGGCACTTTCCAACTCACCACCGACATCAGCTGGCTGGAACTCAGCGATTTGAATCACAAGCTGCTCCGCCAGATGCAGCTCGAAGCGCCCGGCACCTTCCACCACAGCCTCGTCGTCGCCGCCTTGTCGGAAGCCGCCGCCGAAAAAATCGGTGCCAACGCCCCGATGTGCCGCGTTTGTTCCTATTTCCACGACGTGGGAAAACTCAAGAAGCCCGGCTATTTCATCGAAAACCAGCACGATGGCGGGGAAAATCCTCACGACGCGCTCACCCCCACGATGAGTTCCCTGATCATCATCGCCCACGTCAAGGACGGCATCGATCTGGCCGTGAAGCACAAGCTCAACCCCCGGATCATCGACGTCATCCAAGAGCACCACGGCGACTCGCTGGTCTATTATTTCTACCGCCGCGCTCAGGAGCAGAAGAAGGCCGAGATGGAAAAAGTCGATCGCCGACTCGAAAATCCCGAGGATCTGCCCGCCGTGGATGAGAAGAATTTCCGCTACCCCGGCCCCCGTCCGAGCTCGCGCGAGAGCGGCATCATTTGCCTCGCCGACACCGTCGAGAGCGCCTCCCGTTCTCTCAAAAAGCCCACCCCCGCGAAAATCCGCGCGATGGTCGATGACCTCGTCAACGCCAAGATCAACGACGGCCAACTCAACGACTGCCCGCTCACTCTCCGCGACCTCGCCATCGTCAAGGAAAGCTTCACCGGCACTCTCCGCAGCATGCTTCATAGCCGCATCGACTATCCGAAGGACGATGCTTCCTCTGCCACAAAGCGCTTGGCCAGCGACGCCACCCAGGGCGGCCGCGTCATCCCCATGCCCAAGCGCGCCTGACCTACCAACCCCGCACCGCCATGTCGTTAGAAGTCATCATCGGCAACAACCAAGAAGCCACCGAAATCCCGGAAAGCTGGCTCACCGCGCTCGAAAGCGTCGCCCACGAAGCCGCCCGGCTCGCCTTGGAAAACGCCGCCGAGGAGGACTCCCCGCTGTTTCATCTCGCCACGCTGGAAATCGCCATCGTGGACGACGCCACCAGCGACCAAGTCCACCGCGATTTCATGGACATCGAGGGACCCACCGACGTGATCACCTTCCATCACGGCGAGATTGTCATCGGCGCCGAAGTCGCCGAGCGCCAGGCCGCCGAATACGACGAGCCGCTCGCCCGCGAAATTCTCCGTTACATGGTCCACGGCCTCCTCCACCTCGCCGGCCACGAAGACGAGGTGGCCGCCGAGCGCGCCACCATGGAAGCCGTCCAGGAAACGATCGTAGCCCGCCTCTGGACGCCAGATCTCCGCGAGCGCCTTAATCCCGATTTCCTGAAATGAGTCGCATCAATCACTCCGCCTGCCGCTGGTGTTACGGCGAAATCCCGCTCGAAGACCTCTGCATCGCCGCCAAAGACATCGGCATTTCCTCCATCGAGCTCGTCATGCCCGACGACATCCCGGTCTTGGAAAAACACGGCCTCAGCTGCGCGATGATGAGCTTCCCCGTTGGGAAAATGGCCGATGGCACCGAAGTCGGCCGCATCGAAAAAGCCTTCAACCGCCTCGCACACCACGACACGCTCGTGGAAATCTACCAGCCGCACCTGCGCGCCGCCGCAGCCGCCGGAGCGAAGAACGTCATCGTTTTCTCCGGCAACCGCGAGGGCATTTCGGACGAGGAAGGCATCCAAAACTGCGCCACCGGCCTCAGCCGCCTGCTCCCGCTCGCCGAAGAACTTGGCCTCACGCTCGTCATGGAGCTGCTCAACAGCAAGATCGACCACCCGGACTATCAGTGCGACCGCAGCGGCTGGGGAGTGAAGCTTTGCGAGACGCTCGGCAGCCAGAACTTCGGCCTGCTCTACGATATCTATCACATGCAGGTCATGGAGGGCGACGTCATCCGCACCATCCGTGAGAACCACCGCTGGTTCACCCACTACCACACCGGCGGCTGCCCCGGGCGGAATGAAATCGACGCCACGCAGGAGCTTTTCTATCCCGCCATCATGCGCGCCATCGCCGACACGGGCTACACCGGCCACGTCGGCCAGGAGTTCATCCCGTTGGCCAGCGATCCTCTCGCCAGCCTCCGCGAGGGCGTGAAGATCTGCAGTGTTTGAAAACAGGGGGATCTTGCATGTAGTTCAACCCTTTAGGGCAATGCCTTTAAGGATTGGGGCCGTGGTTGCGAAAAAACAAGGCGAAGAGCCCCAAGGAGCGGCGGAATGCGTCCGCCGATGACCATGAGGAGCCAATGAGGTGAGCAAAGCGCTTTACAT
>JBFZFJ010000465.1:0-6610 GCA_041306405.1 Verrucomicrobiales bacterium
ACGTCATCGCCGAGCCGCGCCGCCAGAAACTCATCCCGGATTTCTACAAAGCCAAGCGCGCCGCCCTCGCTGCGGGAGCCCTCGGATTCTCCATCTCCGGCGCCGGCCCCTCCGTCTTCGCACTTTGCGAAGGCGAGGAAACCGCCCGCAAGGTCGCCGACGCCGTCAGCAAAATCTTCTCCGCCATCCCGATCGAAAACCAGGCCTACGTCTCAAAGATCAATCCGCACGGGGTGCACGTAGTCGACTAAACAGTTCCAAAAACCGCAACTCCGACTAAACTCATACATCATGCAGCAGAAATTCAATGTTGTCATCGAACGGGATTCAGAAGGCTGGCTGGTCGCAAGCGTTCCATCGCTTCACGGCTGCCATACCCAAGCGAAGTCTTTTGACGAACTGGACCTGCGCATCAGGGAAGCAATTTCTCTTTGCTTGGAGGATGAGGGAGATTTCACCCAATCGTAATTCATTGGAATATTAGAATCCAATTCTTCCTCCCGCCGTGCTCTATCACTCGACCAACAACCCCGCCCACCGCGTCGATCTCAAGGAAGCCATCCTGCGCTCGCTGCCGCCGGACAACGGCCTTTACATGCCGGACAAACTGCCCGTGCTCGACGGCGGATTCTGGGAGATCTGGCGTGAGCTCACTTTCCCGGAAATCGGCATCGCCGTGGCGGATGCTTTCTTCGGCGAGGACGTCCCGCCGCAGGCGATCGTGGACATCGTGGAAGGCACCGTCACCTTCGACGCGCCGCTCGTCACGCTCGGACCGGGCGACCATGTTCTCGAACTTTTCCACGGCCCCACGCTTGCCTTCAAGGACTTCGGCGCGCGGTTCATGGCCCGCCTGATGGCCTGGCTCACCCGCGGCGAAGACCGCGAGCTCACCGTCCTCGTCGCCACTTCCGGCGACACCGGCGGCGCGGTCGCCTCCGCGTTCCACAACGTGCCCGGCACCCGCGTCATCATTCTCTATCCGCAAGGCAAGGTTTCCGGGCTTCAGGAAAAACAACTCACCGCCCTCGGCGGAAACATCACCGCCCTGGAAATCGAGGGCTCGTTCGACGACTGCCAGGCGCTCGTCAAATCCGCCTTCCTCGACCGCGAGCTCTCGGAGCGGCTCAACCTGACCTCCGCGAACTCCATCAACCTCGCGCGCCTCGTGCCGCAGAGTTTCTACTACATCCACGCCGCCCGCCAGCTGCCGGAAGGCGTCATCCCCACCTTCGTCATCCCGTCGGGAAATTTCGGCAACCTCACCGCCGGCCTGCTCGCCATGCAGCTCGGCCTGCCGCTCGATCACTTCGTCGCCGCCACCAACCGCAACGACGTGGTCCCGGAATTCCTCCGCACCGGCCAATACGCGCCGCGCCCCAGCGTGCCGACAATTTCAAACGCCATGGACGTCGGAGCCCCGTCTAACTTCGTCCGCATGCAGGCACTTTTCGGCGGCTCGTGGGAGGCCATGAAAAACCGCATCGCCGGCATGTCGTTCACCGACGACCAGACGCGCGCCGCCATCCGCACCGTCAAGGCGCTCTACGATTACGAGATCGACCCGCACGGCGCGGTCGGCTGGCTGGCCGCCCAGAAATGGCGCGCCGCCCACCCGGCCAGCGCCACCGTCACGTTGGAAACCGCGCATCCCGCCAAGTTCCTCGACGTGATGGAAGCCGAGCTCGGCCCGAACTGCGTGGAGATCCCCGAGCGCCTCGCCATCCTCGCCCGGCGCGAAAAAGTCGCCACCCTGCTCCCCGCCGACAAGGCCGTCTTCCGTGACTGGCTCAGCCGCTGAGGCGGCATTGAGGCGCCCCCACCATTCCGGCTTGATACTTCGCGGGTAAAAATGAAACCTGCGCCCCCATGTCCGCTGCTGTTCAACACACTCTCGCTGGTCAAGCCACTCTCGAAGGCACCTCTCTCCACACCGGACAGAAGGTCACCCTCACCCTCAAACCCGCGCCGGAAGGCCACGGCTTCAAGTTCCGCCGCATCGATTTGCCGGACCAGCCGTTCATCAACGCCTGCGTTGACAAGGTCCAGACCGTCGAGCGCGCGACCACGCTCGCGGAAGGTTCGGTCAAGGTTCACACCGTCGAGCACGTCATTTCCGCGCTGACCGGCATGGGCGTGGACAACGCGCTCATCGAGATGGACGCCAACGAACCGCCGATCGGCGACGGCTCTTCACGTCCTTTCGTGGAGCTGATCAAAAAAGTCGGCACGCTCGCCCAAAACGCCCCGCGCAAGGTTTGGGAAATCCGCGAGCCGATCCACCTGGAGACCGGCGACGGTACCATCATCACCATCGTCCCGTGCAAGACCTTCAAAGTCTCGGTCACCAACGTCGGCCCGGAAGGACGCTTCACCCAGTATTTCTCCAGCGAGGTCAATCCGGAGACCTACGAAAAAGAAATCTGCGCCGCGCGGACCTTTGTTTATTACGAGGACGTCAAGCCGCTGCTCGACAAGGGCCTGATCAAAGGCGGCTCGCTGGAAAGCGCCGTGGTCATCCGCGGCAACGAAATCATGTCGAAGGAATCGATGCGTTTCACCAACGAGTTCGCCCGCCACAAGGCACTCGATCTCATCGGCGACCTGATGCTCGCCGGCATCAAGATCCTCGGCCACGTCATCGCCGTGAAGCCCGGCCACGGCCCGAACACAATGATGGCCGCCAAGCTGAAAACCGAATACGCCCGGATGCGCTCGATGGTCCCCGCCCCCGTCTCCATCCCCGACGGCGAGAGCGTGCTCGACATCAACGAGGTGATGAAAATCCTGCCGCACCGCTACCCGTTCCTGATGGTGGACCGCATCGTCGATTGCCTCGGCGACAGCAAGTGCATCGCCGTGAAAAACGTCACCATCAACGAGCCCTACTTCGCCGGCCACTTCCCCGGCCACCCGATCATGCCCGGCGTCCTGCAGCTTGAAGCGATGGCGCAGGTTTCCTCGGTGCTGATGCTCCGCAAGCCGGAGAACAGCGGAAAAATCGGTTACTTCATGAGCGCCGACAGCGTCAAATGGCGGCGTCCGGTTTTCCCCGGCGACACGCTTTTCATCGAGACTGAGATCATCAAAATGCGCGGCTCCATCGGCCAGACCCGCGCCCGATGCCTCGTCAACGGCGAGGTCGTTTCCGAAGCCGAACTCAAGTTCGCGCTGATGGACCGGTGAAATCAAACAGAAGAATGGTTCAACCACAGATGCACGCAGATGGAAGAAGGGATAAGAGTTTGCAATTCAGTCTTTTCTCCAAGCCTCAGTCAGACTGCCATCATCTTTTTTCTTATCTGTGTCCATCCGCGTTCATCTGCGGTTAAAAAACTCTTCTCTTCCTCCAAGCTCTCAACTTCCAACTCATAACCTCTTCCCATGTCCACCGAACGCAAGACTCTCGAAGAACGCCACCAGATGTCAGACATCGAGCGGCTCCGCCACTCGTGTGCCCACGTCCTCGCCACCGCCATCTGCCGGCTGTGGCCTGACGTCCAACTCGCCGCCGGCCCGCCGGTGGAGAACGGGTTTTACTACGACATGGATCTCAAGCACCGGATCTCGCCCGAGGATTTCCCGCGGATCGAGGAGGAGATGAAAAAGGTGGTGAAGGACAACGACCCCTTCGAGCGCATCACCGTCTCCCGCGCCGAGGCGCTGGAACTCGCGAAGGCCGGCCGCCTCGGCGCCGTCGCCGACCGCGAAATCGAGAGCGTTTTCAAGGTCGATCTGCTCAACGACATCCCGGAAAACGAGGAAATCTCGATCTTCAAAAACGGCGATTTCTGGGACCTCTGCGCCGGCCCGCACGTCGGGCGCACCGGGAATTGCAAGGCGTTCAAGGTGATGAGCGTGGCGAGCTCCTATTATAAAGGCGACAAGGACCGCCAGTCGCTGCAACGGATTTACGGCACCTGCTTCAAGAACTCCACCGAGCTGCTGGAGCACCTCACCCGCCTCGAAGAAGCGAAGAAGCGAGACCACCGCCGCCTCGGCAAGGAGCTCGGACTTTTCCACATCGACGAAATGGTCGGCCAGGGCCTCATCCTCTGGAAACCCAAAGGCGCGCTCGTCCGCCGCTCGCTGCAGGAATTCATCACCCAGGAGCTCGACAAGCAGGGCTACTCGCAGGTCTTCACCCCGCACATCGGCAAGCTCGACCTCTATCGGACTTCCGGCCATTTCCCCTACTATCAGGAGAGCCAGTATCCGGCCATCGCCGAGCGCGACGTGCTGGAGAAACTCGCCGACGAGGACGCGACCTGCGCCACCCTCATCAACGGTCTGTCAGACGGCACCTACGAGGGCTATCTGCTCAAGCCGATGAACTGCCCGCACCACATCAAGATTTACGCGAGCGACCACCACTCCTACCGCGACCTGCCGGTTAGGCTGGCCGAGTTCGGCACCGTTTACCGCTGGGAGCAATCCGGCGAGCTCGGCGGCATGACCCGCGTCCGCGGCTTCACCCAGGACGACGCCCACCTCTTCTGCACCCCGGACCAAGTCGCCGCCGAAGTGACCGGCTGCCTCGACCTCGTCAAGAAAGTCCTCAACACGCTGGGCATGCACGAATACCGCGTGCGCCTTTCCCTCCGCGATCCCGAGTCGGACAAATACGTCGGCTCCGCGGAAAACTGGGACAAGGCGGAAGCCGCGCTCCGCGAAGCCGTGCAAACGCTCGGCGTCGAATACACCGAGGAAATCGGCGAGGCCGCGTTCTACGGCCCGAAGATCGACTTCGTCGTCAAGGACGTCATCGGCCGCGACTGGCAGCTCGGCACCGTGCAGGTGGACTACAACCTGCCGGTTCGATTCGGCCTCACCTACGTCGGCGCGGACAACCAGCCGCACGTCCCGGTCATGATCCACCGCGCGCCGTTCGGCTCTCTCGAGCGCTTCACCGGCCTGCTCATCGAGCACTTCGAAGGCAAATTCCCCGTCTGGCTCGCGCCCGAGCAAGTCCGCGTCATCCCGATTTCCGAGAAAACCCTCGAAGCCGCCGAGGCCACCGCCGCCAAGCTCGCCGACCTCGGTGTGCGCGTCGCCGTGGACCGCACCAATGAAAAGGTCGGCGCAAAAATCCGCAACGCCCGCCTCGACCGCGTGCCTTACATGCTCGTCATCGGCGCCAAGGAGGTCGAGGAAGGCACCGTCTCCGTCCGCCACCGCGACAACGAAGACCTCATCACCCTGACGCTGGAGGAATTCACCGCCAAGATCACCGCCGAGATCAAGGAGCGGAGTTTGTAAAATCCACCCAGATAGGATGCGACCGCCGGGCGCGCCCACTTCACCTTCTTCCGCCGGACCCGTCCCGGCGTGGCACGGCGAAGCCGGAGGCTATTCTTCCTCTCCTCATTCATGACCAAAGGCTGGATCTGAGGAACCTCTTTGCGATCACGCCATGATCCCTTTCCATGCCATTGACCCGCCACATGTCTGTGTTGAGGGCCCGACCTTGCCGACAGTCCCATGCGGCTTCAGTCAAGGGAGAATCCGGCCATGGTCTTTGCAATGGACATCGGCGGACGCGTTCCGCCGCTCCATGAAACAATGCAAAGCGCTTCGCTCACTTCATTGGCTTTCCATGGACGGAGGGGCGAAACGTGTTCGCCCTGCCCATGGGGGACAATGGAAAGCGCTTTGCTCGGGTCATTGGCTTTCCATGGACATCGGCGGACACGTTCTGCCGCTCCGTGGTTGACGGCTGTGGGTGTAGTCGCTGTCATCCATCATCAATCATGGAGTCGGATTCTTCCTCATACCCCGAGCTGAAATTTCTCAACGAGTTCGCGGAGATCGGGAAACAGCGGAACCGCTTGCCGCACTGGAGCCAGGACAGGGTGACGTGTTTCATCACCTTCCGCCTGGGTGACTCCATTCCGACCCAGCTTCTCGCTAACTGGCGCAACGAGCGCGAGGAATGGTTGCTGACTCATGCAAAGCCCTGGTCGATTGAAGCCGAGATGGAATATCACAAACGCTTCTCGATGCGCATCGATCAATGGATGGACGAAGGGCATGGCTCCTGTCTGCTCGCGAGCCCTGCGAATGCCGAAAGGGTAACAGCCACACTCGACCGCTGCAACGGCTCCCGATATCTGATCCACTCGCGGGTGATCATGCCCAACCATGTGCATGTGCTGATGTCGACGGCGTCGGGTGAATCGCTTTCGCGGATCGTCGCTGGCTGGAAGCGGTTCAGCGCCACGCAGATCAACAAGGCGAGCGGGATATCAGGTTCTCTTTGGCAGAAGGATTACTTTGATCGATTGATACGCGACTGGGATCACTTCATCAACGTCGCGCGTTACATCCGGAGAAATCCAGAGAAGGCGAAGCTGGCGGATGGAGCCTTCGCGTTGTTTGAGGCTCCCTGGGTGAAGCGTTTGTTAGGGTGATGGAGGGGCGAAACGTGTTCGCCCTGCCCATGAGGTGGCAATGGAAAGCGCTTCGCTCACCTCATTGGCTTCCCATGGACGGAGGGGCGATGCTTGATCGCCCTGACCATGAGGTGGCAATGGAAAGCGCTTCGCTCACCTCATTGGCTTCCCATGGACGGAGGGGCGATGCATGATCGCCCTGACCATGAGGGGACAAT
>JBFZFJ010000466.1:0-3548 GCA_041306405.1 Verrucomicrobiales bacterium
ATTCCTGCTGCAACCCACAGGATTGGCCGTGTTGAACGAATTAGGCATCCGCGATGACCTGATGCCGGACATCGCACGCATCTCGAAATTGTATTGCCGCACCCGCTCGGGCCGGGTGCTACTGGATCTACCGTATTCCGAACTATCCGAAGGCCTTTTCGGCGCGGCCCCCCCCCTTTTTCCCCGCCTCCGGTCCGGCCACCCGCTCTTTCAACGGCCTTCACCCCAAAAGCAATTTCCTAGCAATTCTTTCAACCAATTGGCCCTGGGAAATCTCCGGAATCCCATAATTCCTTTGCCAAATCCCATTTTCATTGTGGATTGGCATCGCGACGCCTACATCGGATGAGTTGCACATCACCCTTCGATGAAAGAAATCCATCTACCCAATCTGCATGAATCCGCGGTCACTTCCGTTGATTTCTCCACATTGGCTGAAGCGGGCATCGCCATCATCGGGTTCACCCGAGTCACCGAGGCGTGTCATCGCAACCCCCAACCGGACGATCGGAGTCACGCGCATTTACACATCACCCTGAAGGGTTGTGCCACCGCAAGGATCGACGGCAGAACGTCGCAAATCCCCGCCAATCACGCCTACATCGTGCCGCCGGGATGCCCCTCATGGGAGTGGCGGACCGAAGCGAGCGAGGAGGATCCATGGGAAGTGGTGTTTGTGCGCTTGTCCGCGGATTTCAAGGCACCGGGTGTCCATTTCAAGGATCGCCCGTGCATCCAGGGTGATTGCGACCCGCATGATTTGTTATGGGCCTTCCAGCGCCTGCATCGCGAGGCGTTGCAGACAGGGAGGGCCGCGATCATTTCAAATCTGGTGAACATGGTCGCCTATCATGTGGCCGAGGTGCTATGTCCCGACCACAAACCCTCCGCGCTGATCGAACTCTGGACCAAAGTCGCGGCCAATCTGGAAATGCCCTGGCATCTGGACGATCTCTCGCTGCATGCCGGCATGTGCAAGGAAACCCTGCGGCAATCCTGCCTGCGGGAGACCGGCCGTAGTCCGGTGCAGCATGTCGCCCACCTGCGGATGCGCCACGCTGCCACCCTCCTTCAATCCGGACTCTATCGGGTGGAGGATGTCGCCCGTCTCGTGGGATATGAAAATCCCTTCAATTTCTCCACCGCCTTCAAACGGACCTTCGGCACCAGTCCGAGCAACCACCGGCGGCCATCGCAACCACGAACATAACTCCGCCAGTCAACCACCACCATGAAACGACCACTCCGATCCGCCATCCTCTGCCTGCTCGCCCAGACCGTCGCGATTCAAGCTGCAGACGAAAACTTCTACTGGCCCGGCCCCGTGATCGGCCCGGCAGCGACGCGCACAGGCCCCAAGGAGGAAAAGAACCACGAACTCTCGCTATCTAACAGGTCTATCGACGCCACCTTCCGGACCGAGCAGGGCCGTTTCCACCTCGTCCGGTTGGCAAGCCCGTTCGACAAAGACGCCCTCGTGTGGAACGACCGGAACCTGTTCACGCTTCGCCTGAAAGACGCGTCTCTCCCGTCCTCCGGGATGAGTCTCGTGAAAGTGGCCGAGTTCAAAGACCTGAAAGCTGAGCCCGGGCAGATCAATCTCGCCGCGCGGTCCGCCGGCAAATCCATCACCGCCACCTTCGGCGACGATGCCACCGGCATCACGGTTCATTGGCGCGCCATCCTGCGCGATGGATCGAACTACCTTCGCCAGGAAATCACGGTGACCTCCACCAAAGCGGTCGATGTCCAGGACATCGAGATGATCCGCACCGCCCTACCGGGAGCCAAAGCGATCGGTTACACCGATGGAGCGCCCATCGGCTATGGCAATTGGTTTCTCGGCCTCGAGCACCCGATGGCGAAAAACAACGCGGGCGCCACTAACAATGGCACACTGGCAGCGGGCGATGTCACCGCAGCCCTGCCACGGAATTTCTCCCTCACTCCGGGCGTCACCTGGACGCTTTCCACCGCGATCGGCATCGCTCCCGAAGGTCAGCTCCGCCGCGCCTTCGCCTACTACCTCCAACGCGAGCGCGCCCATCCGTATCGCCAGTATTGGCATTACAACTCGTGGTATGATCTCAACATCAACCGCAACGACCTCGACGATCCTCTCAAGCGCATGAACGAGGCGCAATGCCTCGAAGTGATCCGCTCGTTCGATGCCAATCTCTATCAAAAACATGGAATCGGCCTCAACGGTTTCGTCTGGGACGACGGCTGGGACGATTGGAACACGCTGTGGCAGTTCCACCATGGCTTCCCCAACGGTTTTGCCAAGCTCAACGAAGCAGCCCGTCCGCAAGGCGCGAAAATGGGTGCATGGCTATCCCCTTGGGGCGGCTATGGCCGGTCCCACGCCATGCGGGTGAAGTTGGGCAAGTCGCAGGGCTACGAAACCAACAGCGGCGGACTCTCGCTCGGTGGACCGAAATACCGCGCCGCATTCCGCGACACCTGCCTCAAGATGATCCACGACTATCAGCAGGACTATTTCAAATTCGACGGCATCGGCACCGGCACCTGGGCCACCGGCGCACCCGCCTCGATCTCCGCCGACCTGGATGGTCTGGTCAGCGTCGCCAGCGACCTGCGCCGCGCAAATCCCGCCGTCTTCATCAACTGCACGGTCGGCACTTGGGCATCTCCCTACTGGACCTTCTTCGCCGACAGCGTTTGGCGGCAGGGCGAGGACACCGCATTCGCCGGCAAGGGCAACCCGCGCGAACGCTGGATCAATTACAAGGACGGCATCGTCCACCGCCGCTTCGCCTCCAACAGTCCGCTGTTTCCCATCAATTCCCTGATGTATCACGGACTCGTGTTGGGTCCGGTGGCCAATCCGGCCCAAATGCCCGCCCCAGCGAAAGATCCCGACAGCTTCCGCCACGAAATCCAAATGATGGCCGGATACGCCAGCGGACTGGGCGAGTTATACATCACCCCCGGCCTGATGACCGACGAGGCATGGGCACTGCTGGCCGAATGCATCCGCTGGGGCCGGGCGAACCAGCGCCTGCTGGCAGACAGCCATTGGATCGGCGGCGATCCCGAAAAACACGAGATCTACGGCTTCGCCGCATGGAACCTGACCGATGGCGGCACGATCACCCTGCGCAACCCGGATGACAAACCGCAGTCGATCACGATTGATCTATCGAAAGCATGGGAACTCCCAGCCTCCGTCATCGGTGAAGTTCAACTCCGCAGCCCGTGGGCGGCGGATGCGGCCAAGCCCTCGATCAGGACTAACACCCGACAGCCGCTCACTCTCACACTGCAACCCTTCGAGGTGACGAATCTGAAAGCCTCAAGTCCGAATTGAGCCCATGCCAACGCTCTGCCAAACCACCTGCGTTCTGCCCTATTACGCACCGCTGCCACTCACGGAACTGCCGCTGATTCTGAACCCGGAGCACCTGTTTCCATACACCAGCTATGGCGACACGCTGACCGACTCCGTGCAGCGCGAGTTCCGTCTACTGGTGCTGGAGAATGATGTCGTCAGGGTCGGCGTCTGTCCCGACCTCGGCGGGCGGGTC